>JAUNBO010000183.1 GCA_030527065.1 Bacillota bacterium
AACAGATCCAGGAAGCCACGGGCTGCAAGCTCATAATCAGCCCGGAGCTGAAGGAGATGAACATTTTCTAAACCGGCAGGGCCTTTTGGAAACGGGCCCCTGTCCAAAGAAAGAATGCAAAGAGCGGAGTCTTATCTCCTTTTGGGAAGAGGCTCCGCTTTTATGATTTATGTGTCAGTAGAGAGAGCGGCAAGACTTTAATAGGCTTTTTGGAGAAAATCCAGGAAGCAGGCCAGGTCCTGGTCCGAGGAGAACAGGGCCCTGGCGCTGTCGGGCCGGCCGCCGCCCTTTCCGTTCCATACGGGGGCGTTGTCCTTTATGATCTTCCCGCAGTCGGGAGCCCCGCCGGAAAGCAGGATGACGGTCTTTTCCGCCGGGGCCACCAGAGCCGCCAGGCGGCCGGCTTTTCCGGCGGCCGGCGGGGAAAAGACCCGGTCCCGGAGGCTTTCCCCCTGAAGGAGCTTGCCCAGGGCAAGGAGATCGTCGGGCTTCAGATGAGGGTAATGCCGGACCAGGGTCCCGGGCTCCGTTTCGCAGGCGGCGGCCATTTCCTCCGCCCGCTCCGCCAGATATTCCTTTTTCAGCTCATAAAGCTGCTGCCGGATCTCCTGGTTCTTGGCGTCCTGGATAGAGATCTTTTCCATCAGCTGATGGGGCTCCGCTGAGTAACGCTTGCAGAGGCTTCTGGTCAATTCCTCTTCTGCGCGGAAGTGCAGGAAGGCCTGAGACCCGGCGTCAAAATAGATGCGGGCCATTCCCTTGTAGTTTTCCCAGCGGTAGATCTTCACCAGCCCCACCTGCCCCGTGGTCCTGGGATGGGTGCCGCAGCAGGCCACGGCGCCGGGGGCCCAGTCCGGGCTCCCCAGGCTGACGATGGTGATGTCTTTTTCAATGGACAGCTTCTTCCGCATGGGGTGGGCCGCCGCTTCTTCTCCGTCGGCAAAAAATTCCGTAATGACAGGCAGGTCCTGCCAGATCAGCTCGTTGGTGCGGAGTTCGGCGGCGGCGACCATCTCGTCGGTCATTTTCTCAAAGGCCGGGTCTTCCTCCAGGCTGATATCCACCGTCATATAGTCGGCGCCCATGTGAAAGCCCCGGTTGACCCCGCCATACAGTTCATAGAAGGCGGCGGAAAGGATGTGCTCGCCGCAGTGCCGCTGCATGTTCAGGAAGCGGCGTTCCCAATGGATCCGGCAATGGACGGCGGCCCCTTCCTCCGGCAGCCCGGCGCCGTCCTCCATCTGATGGAAAACCACGCCGTCCTTCTCAAAAACATGGAGCACCTTCCCGTTTTCTATGGTCCCGGTATCGCAGCTCTGGCCGCCGCCCTCCGGGAAAAAGACGGTCCGGTCCAGGACCAGGCAGCCGTCTGCGGCTGCCAGCACCCGGCTTTCGCAGGCCTGTAAAAAAACATCCTTCTGGTAAAGCTTTTCGGTAAGTTCCATAAGCGCCTCCGGGGAAATTCTAAACCCATTATAGAAGAACACCACATGATTTGCAACCGCTCTCCGTATAAATGAAACAGAAAAGCCGGGAAGGACGGCGGGCGGACAGGGAAGCGGATATGGGAGGATGCGTATGAAGAAGGATAGGGTGAAATGGAAGGAAAAGGAGTGGAGACGAGGAGCTGCGGCCCTGGGGGCGGCGCTGCTGCTGGCCGGGGCGGCCCTGTGGCTCGGCGGGTCGCCCCTTTCGTCAGTCCAGCTGGTCACGGAAGCGGACGTGCTTTTGCTGGACCCGGGGCACGGAGGCATGGACGGCGGTGCGGAGGGCGCCTCCGGGGTCTGCGAAAAGGACATCAATCTCAGCATCGCCCTGGCGGTGCGGGAGCTGGCGGAGGCTGACGGATGGACCGTGGTCATGACCAGGGAGACGGACATGGACCTGTATCAGGAAGAAGAAAAGTGCAGCATCCGCAGCCGGAAAACCAAGGACCTGATCGCCAGAAAGGAAATGATAGACCAAGTGGCGCCTTTGCTGGCGGTGAGCATCCACCTGAACAGCTTTCGCCAGGACGCTTCTGTGCGGGGGGCCCAGACCTTTTATGCCATTGAAGGCGACGACTCTCAGGTTCTGGAGGAGAGCAAGAGGCTGGCGGAAAGCATCCAGGAGCAGCTGATAGAAGGGCTGCAGGACGGAACCGAGAGAACCCCTCTGGGAAAAGGAGATGCACGGATCCTGGAAGACCCGGTAAGCCCTACGGTGATCGTGGAATGCGGTTTCCTTTCCAACCGTGAAGAGGAAACTCTGCTGCAAACGGAGGACTATCAGAAAAAGCTGGCGGCTTGTATTTACGAAGGCGTCCTCATGTTTACGGGGAGAGAGGCCCGGCAGAGCATGGAAATTATTGAGAGCAAAGGAGAATAATTCAATGCAAAATAAATGCGAACAAAACTGTGGATAACCTTTTCCCAAAAATGGAAGGGGCCCCAAAGAGTCGTTGGGATATCAACGATTTTCGGGGGGTGAGTTTTCCACAGCTCCCTTGGGATAAAATTGAATACAATTTTGTTACAGCTGTGGAAAAGGGGAGAAAAGAAGAAAAAACAGGGACGTTCCCCTTGTTGAAGTTTGTTCGCTCCATAGCAAACATTGGTTTACATAATACCCTGCTTTCTTTCAGGAAAGGACGGGCATGCTCACAGAGGTTACTATTTCAGGGGGGGCGCCAGGGGGGCGGTTTGCCGGTCTGTCCTCGGCCCAGAGAATTTTACGGCTCAACTCACAGAG
>JAUNBO010000184.1 GCA_030527065.1 Bacillota bacterium
TTAAATTCTTAGCTGGTCCTGCGGAGGCCCGGCAAACCGCCCCCCCTGGCGCCCCGTGAATAGTAACCTTCCCTCCGCCGGAAGCCATTGTAATCATCGTTATATTGTAGCATAATTTTTTCCAAAAAAAATGCTGTATTGCGAGATTTCATCAAAAATACATAAAAAATCGTTACCTCGCGGGGGCGCCAGGGGGGCAGTTTGCCGGTCTGGCGCCCTTGAACAGTAACAAAAAATCCGCAGGTATGTTCTGCTTTACACGGGGGATACTATTTCCAGATTCTTTTTGAGGAGGTAAACGAGATGGATCACAAGGAAGCGAACCACAGCATCAAATGCAGCGTAAAGCAATGCGAGTATCATTGCGGCGACGGAAATTTCTGCACATTGGACGCCATAAAAGTGGGCACCCACGAAGCGGACCCTACAGTCTGTGAATGCACGGACTGCCAGTCCTTTGCCCGCTGCAAATAGCAGGCAGGGGGAAGGCCCGGACCGGTGCGGGAAAATGCGTCTTTCAGGCGTATATGACTCATCGGCGAAAGGCGGCGCAGGAACCGTCCCGGGGTTACAGGAAAACAGGCGGGGAAACGAATTCCCGTCTGTTTTTCATCTTGCCCCGGCCGTCCCTTTGCCCTTTCCCCGTGTCAGCCCTGTGGGAAGAGCGAAGAATAGAGATTGACGGCGTAGCGGTCCGTCATCCCCGCCACATGGTCCTTTATACACTCCTGAAGCCCCCAGGTCTCTTCCATCTCCCGGTATTCCTCCGGCAGCTTTTCCGGGGCCCCTTCGTAATAGTCGTACAGGGAAACTATGATGGTCTTCACCCGGGCAAGGTCCTCTTCCTTCTTCACCGCCCTGCTGTGGTATACGTTTTCAAACATGTAGCTCCGCAGCTTGTTCATGTAAAAAAGGGCTTCCGGGCTCATGACGATCTCGTCTTTGCCGTCGCTGTTTTCCGTCAGGTCCCGGACCAGGGTGTCTATCCGCTCCCGGTGAGTGCTGCCCAGGGCCTTCACGCAATCCTCCGGGAGATCCTGCGGACCGATGATGCGCCCCCGCAGGGCGTCGTCTATGTCGTGATTGATGTAAGCGATGCGGTCGCTGATCCTGACGATCTGCCCTTCCAGGGTGAAAGGCACGTCCGGCCCCGTATGGTTCAGGATGCCGTCCCGCACCTCCTCCGTCAGGTTCATGCCCCTCAGCTGCCCCCGGGGCTCCAGATGCTCCACCACCCGCAGGCTCTGGACGTTGTGGCAGAAGCCTCCCGGGTGCCTCTGGTCCAGATATTCCTCCCCGTTGTGGCCGAAGGGGGTATGTCCCAGATCGTGGCCCAGGGCGATGGCTTCCGTCAGGTCCTCGTTCAGGGCCAGGGTCCGGGCGATGGTCCGGGCGATCTGGGCCACCTCCAGGGTATGGGTCAGCCGGGTCCTGTAATGGTCTCCTTCCGGGGCCAGAAAGACCTGGGTCTTATGCATGAGGCGGCGGAAGGCCTTGGAATGGACGATGCGGTCCCGGTCCCGCTGGTAATCCGTGCGGATGCGGCATTTCTCCTCGGGCACCCTGCGGCCCCGGCTCTCTGCACTTTTGGCTGCCTGAGGAGCCAAAAACTCATATTCCCTCTTCTCTGTGTCCTCTCTTAAATTCATATCCTTCTCCTATCCCTGTACAAACAATCCCAACAGCTTCACCGAACCCCAGCCCAGGGCCGCAGCAGCGGGAAGGGTGAGGACCCAGGTGACCCCAAGATCCTCCGCCAGGCTCCATTTTACCCGCCGGAAGCCGCCGGCGCAGCCCGTCCCCATTATGGAAGCGGCCATCACCTGGGTCGTGCTTACGGGCGCCCCTAAAAACGTGGCGCTCTCTATCACCAGGGCCGCCGCCGTCTGGGCGGCGAAGCCGTTCACCGGCCGGAGCCGGGTGACGTCTCTTCCCATGGTCCTCATGATCTTCCGGCCCCCCAGGGCGGTCCCTGCCGCCAGGGCGGCGGCGCAGGCCGCCTTTACCCAGAGAGGGATCCCCTCCTCCGCCTCCGTGATCCCCGCCGCCGTCAGAGCCAGGGCGATGATCCCCATGGTCTTCTGGGCGTCGTTGTTTCCGTGGGAATACGCCGCCAGGGCCGCAGATAAGAGCTGCAGCCGCAGGAAGGCCCTGTTGGCCCGGCCCCGGGGCCAATCTCTCAAAAGCCTGCACAGCAGCGCCGTCAGCAGGAACCCCGCCCAGAATCCGGCCGCCGGGGAGAGCAGCAGAGGAAGGAGCACCTTCCCTGCGACCCCGCCCCAGAGGATGTGCTCCAGGGTGGCGGCGTACCCTGCGGCGGCCCCCAGCAGCCCGCCTATGAGAGCGTGGGACGAGCTGCTTGGTATGCCCCTGCTCCAGGTAAACAGATTCCAGGCCATGGCCGCCAGGAGCGCCGCCAATATGACGTACTGCTCCAATTCCACGTCCACCAGCCCCTGCGCGATGGTCCTGGCCACCTTTTCGCTGGACAGGGCGCCCAGGAAGTTCATCACAGAAGCCAGCAGGACGGCTTCGCCGGGGCCCAGAGCTTTTGTATATACCGAGGTGGCCACGGCGTTGGCGGTATCGTGAAAGCCGTTGACAAACTCGAAGAGCAGGGCTGCGCCTGTCACGGACAGCAGGACTGGGCTAAGCATGCTTCACCACCACGGTCTCTACCGTATCCGCCAGTTCCCCGCAGGAATCCAGGGTCTTTTT
>JAUNBO010000025.1 GCA_030527065.1 Bacillota bacterium
GGCGCAGCTCCTTCACCTTCACCCCCCGCAGAGCGAAGACCGGTCTGGGATTGTCCCGGCCAAAGGGCTCCAGAGCCTCCAGCTCCGCCGCCAGCTCCCCGTCCACCTGCTCCGGCAGAAGGTCTCCTTCCACCGGCAGACTGGAGCGGAAAAGCCCGGGCTCCTCCTGCCTCAGCCGGCGGGCGTCCCGCTGCAGGCCCTCCCGCAAAGCCGACAGGTTTTCCCTCTTCAACGAAAAGCCGCAGGCCCCCTGATGGCCGCCGAACTTCTCCAGCAGCCCCTTATACGGTGCGATCAGGGCGTACAGGTCTATGCCCTCCACGCTGCGGCCCGTCCCTTTCACCAGACCGTCCTCACTGTCCGTCAGCAGGACCACGGGCCGGCAGTAAAGGTCCTTCAGCTTGCCCGCCACTATGCCGGCAATGCCCTCGTGGAACTCCCTTCCCCCGTCCAGAAGCAGGAACCATTCCTCTTCCTCCGCTTCCGCCAGAGCCTCCGCCCTTTGCAGCGTTTCCTCCTGCACCCGCTTCCGCTCCCGGTTGTTCCCCGCCAGCAGAGCGGCCAGACGCCGGCATTCCTCCCGGTCCCGGGAGGTAAGGAGGGCCACGCAGGGGTCTGCGGAGCCCATGCGCCCCGCCGCATTCAGATGGGGCACGATGATATACGCCACATCCTCTGCGGATACGGCCCCTGCTTTCAGCCCCGCCGCTTCCGCCAGAGCCGCCAACCCCGGCCGCCGTCCCCGGTTCAGCTCTGCCAAACCGTATTTCGCTATGGTCCGGTTTTCTCCCGTCAGGGAAACGATGTCGCCTATGGTGGCGATGGCCGCCAGGTCCAGCACCCGGGCCAGGTCCTGCCTGACCACCCGCCCCGGCCTGCCTCCGGCGGCGGGCAGGGGCCGTTCCTCCGTCTTTCGCCGCAATGCCTCCGCCAGCTTGAAGGCCACGCCGCAGCCGCAGAGCTCCTTGAACGGGTAAGCGCAGTCCTTTTGCTTGGGATTCACCAGCAGACAGTCCACCCCCTGCTCCCCCGGATTATGGTGGTCCGTGACGATGACTTCCAGCCCCAGGCTCTGGGCATACTCCACCTCCCGCCGGGAAACGCTGCCGCAGTCCACCGTCACCACCAGCCGGGCCCCTCTGTCCCGTATGCTTTCCAGGGCCTGCATATTCAGTCCATAGCCTTCGTCGAAACGGGAGGGGATGTAAAAGTCCGGCCGGGGCCCCAGCTTTTCCAGGATCTCCAGCAGCAGGCTGACGGCGGTGACGCCGTCGGCGTCATAATCCCCGTAAAGGCAGAGGGGCTCTTCCTCCCTCATGGCCCGAAGGATACGCTCCGCCGCCGCATCCATATCCTTCATCAAAAAAGGGTCGTGGGCCAGCCGTGGCTTTGCCGACAAAAACTCCTCCTGCTCCGACGGGTCCTCCATTCCCCGCCGGGCCAGAAGCTGCCGGGCCACAGACTCTCCCATATTGAAGGGAGCGCATGCCGCGCCCCCTCTGTAGATCCATTCTCTTGTGTTCATCTTTTATAACCAGCCCCGGGGATCCTTGTATTCGCCGTTTACCCGGACTTCAAAGTGCAGATGGGGCCCTGTGGACATACCCGTGTTGCCGGAATAGGCGATGGCCTGTCCCCTTGCCACCACGTCTCCCACGCTGACCAGGAGCTCGCTGTTGTGGGCGTAGAGGGTGACGATGCCGCCGCCGTGGTCTATGGAAACCATCCAGCCATAGCTGTTGTTCCAGCCCGCCTTTATCACCGTCCCCGCATTGGCGGCCACGATGGTGGTGCCTGTGGGACAGCCGATGTCCATGCCCGTATGGAGCTTGTTCACATTCAGGATCGGATGATAGCGCATGCCGAACTCAGAGGTGACCCGGGTGACGCCGGGAGCGGGCCAGGCGAATTCGCCTCCGATGTAGTCCTCCGTGCCCTGCAGGGCCAGGATCTCCGCAGTGAGGGCGTTGGCCTCCGCATTCAGGGCGTCTATCTGGGCTTCCAGGGCGGCGTTGCTGTTGGCCACCTCCGACTTCAGATCCGAAAGGCCGCTGCGGCTGACAGACAGGGCGGCGGTCTGCTGTTCCTCCGCCGTCTGCTGAGCCACCAGCTGCTGTTGTAACTCCACCAGCTGGCCCTTGTGCTCCTCCAGCACCTGGTGCTGCGCTTCCAGGGCCGCCAGCAGCTCCATATCGTTGTCTATGATGAGCTGGGCCATATCCAGGTTGGTCATCAGGTCCGTGATGCTTTCGGAGCCCAGGATAATCTCCAGGATGCTCATCTCCCCGCCCTTGTACATGGAACGGAGCCGCAGGCCCATGCTCTCGTTCTGCTGGTCCATCTCCGCCTGGAGCTGATCCAGCTCTGCCTGGGCCTGGGCCACCTGGGCCCGGGTGTTCTCTATGTTCCTTTTAAGCGAAGCGATGGTGTTTTCCGCCTCTACGATCTGGCTCTCTATGCTGGCGATGCGGCTGTTCAGGGAGGCTTCCTCCGCCTCACCCGATTCCAGGGCTTCCTTCAGATTGCTGATCTGCCCGTTCACCTCGGAAAGCGTGTTTTGCGTTTCCGCCAGCTTCGCTTCGTCCACCTCGTCGTCGTCGGCGTAGACGGCGCTGAAAGCCAGCCCCGAGACCGTCAGGGTAAAGACCAGCGCATATGTAAGTATCTTCCTCATCTGCGTATCCCCCTTCTTCGTCCTGTCTGCGTGTTCCTGTTTCCCCTTTTCCCTTTTATGTATCCAGGAAGCGCCGCATGGAGCGTATGCTCCCCACGGAGCCTATCCCCAATCCCAGGGCCGCAAAGATCCAGCCCATGTTGATGATCATGTGTCTGGCGGGCACCAGAGCCGTGGAAAACAGCAGGAAGGCCTCCTGCCCGAAGGTCTCTGTCAGCTCATAATAAAGGAAGCCCACCGCTGCCGTGGAAAGCACCGCCGCCAGCAAGCCTATCAGCAGCCCTTCCACCAGGAAAGGCCCCCGGATGAACCAGTTAGTGGCCCCCACGTATTTCATGATGCTGATCTCCTCTTCCCGGGCCAGCACCGTCAGTTTCACCGTGTTGGAAACCACCACCACGGAAACGATGATGAGGAAGCCGATTACCACCAGAGCGCCAGTCTGTATCATCTCTGCGATCTTCAGCAGCTTTTCCACCGTGTCCTGGTAATACTTTATGTCCTCCACGCCGCTGAAGCCTCTTGCCCGTTCCACCACCTCGCCAGCCCCTTCCAGGTCCAGCACCGTTACCCTGATGGAATTGGGCAGGGGGTTCTCCGACAGGTTGTCCAGAAGATAGGCGTTGTCCCCCCATCTGACCCGGAACTCCTCCATGGCCTCGTCCTTGCTCAGATAGACGGCGGCCCCCACCTGGGGCATGTCCGAAAGCTCCTCTATCATCTCCTCCGCCTGCTCCCGGTCCGTTTCCTCCAGCAGGTAGATCTGTATGGTGTCGAACTGGTTCTTGGCGGTCTCCGCCATCAGGTTCAGGTTCACCACCACCAGAAACACCAGGCCCAGGATCAGAAGCATGCAGGTGATGGAAAAAAGCGAAGCCAGAGTCATGGCCTTGTTCCGGAATATCTGCGTGAATGCCTGACGGAAGGCGTAACCCAGACTGCTAATCCTCATAGCCGTACACCCCTTCCTTGACGTCCCGGACAATGTGGCCGTTGTCTATGGCGATGACCCGCTTGCCCATGCGGTCCACAATGTCTTTTGCGTGGGTGACCATCAGGACGGTGGTGCCCCGGCGGTTGATGTGCTCCAAAAGCTCCATGATCTCCATGGCGGTGTTGGGGTCCAGGTTCCCCGTAGGCTCGTCGGCGATGAGGACCGTAGGGTTGTTCACTATGGCCCGGGCGATGGCCACCCGCTGCTGCTCTCCTGCGGAGAGCTCTCCGGGGTAGCTTTTGGCTTTGTCGCTGACTCCCACCAGGGAAAGGACCTGGGGCACCTGACGCCGTATGGTCCGCTGGCTCACATGGACGATCTCCATGGCGAAGGCCACGTTTTCATAAGCCGTCTTTTTCGGCAGCAGACGAAAATCCTGGAAAACGATTCCCAGGCTGCGTCTTATGGCGGGGATCTGCCGGTTGGACACTTTGGTGATGTCCTTCCCGTTTAAGCGTATGCTCCCTCCGTCCGGATTCAATTCTTTCTGTATCAGCTTGATGAAGGTGGATTTTCCTGCGCCGCTGGGGCCTACCAAAAAGACGAATTCTCCCTTTTCGATATGTACGCTGGCGTTCTCCAGGCCTATGTTTCCACCGTATTTTTTTGTCACGTTGTCGAATATTATCATAATACAGTCATTATAGCGAAAAAAACCTCTGGTGTAAATAAGAAAATCCGGCTCCGCCGAGTTAAGTGTGGGCCTTTCATCAGGCGAAGGCCCACATAAATCAAGGTAGATTAACCTTGTTACTCCGTAAATATCGCTGGTATCGGCAGGCGATATTTCCTTCGTAATAGAAAAGATTTACATTTCTGCTTCCCCGGCCGGGAGGCCCGGTCTCAGAACTGCTTCACGATGACCAGCTTATCCATTTTCCGCAGAGCTTCAATGATGAGACGGACGGTGACGGCCCGGGGGCGCACCCCCATCTGCTTGAATACCAGGTTCTCGTGGGCGTCGTTGAGAGCGCCGCCGATGAGGAAGGTGATGACGTCCGCATTGTGCATATGATGGCAAAGGACCTCCACCACGGAGCCGTCCGTCAGCAGCTCCGGGTCCTCTTCCAGAATGTTGTAGACCTGGTTCAGCATCACCGCTCCCTCCGTCACTATGTCCACGCCCTCTATGCGGTATTCCGGCGGACGGCTGAAGGCGGCGGGGGCGGGGATGTATTCCACTTCCTTGTCCAGCACCCGGGCCACTATATTGGAGGTGGTGGAGCCGCAGACCACCTTCACTCCCCTGGATTGCATGAGAGTGTCCACGTAGACCTTGTCCCGGCTCTTCATGGCCGGCGGGCCCGTGGCGATGGTCAGTTCCCTGGCGGGACGGTAATGAAGGGCGGCGATGGTGGTATCGTCGGCGTAGCGGTCCCCGGAGAGCTCCCGGGAGTACTCCACCACCTCCTGCAGCCGGTCCCCTATCTTTTCGTTGTCCCAGTCCACGTCCATGAACTGGGCGATGCGCTCTTCCCCTACGCCCAGGGGATAGCGGCGGCCCAGTCCCGCCTGGGTGACGCCGTCGGAGCATACGATGAGGCTGTCTCCCAGCTCCAGGGTGCCGAAGGTCTCCCCCAGCACCTCGTAGCCCACGTTGAAGTAATGGGGCTTCAGGTCCGACACCTGGCTGTCCCGGACCAGGAAGGGGCCGGGAGATTCATAAGTATAGATGGAAAACTGCCCGTCGTTGAGGACGTGGACTGCGGAGAAGGCGGCGAAGGGGATCTCTCCTGTGCGGGCGGCGTGCATGGAATCCGCCACCATCTCGCAGGCCTGCCGCACGGAAACGCCGCACTCGAAAAGCTGCTTCAGCCGGCTGGCGCAGCAGATGGAAGCGATGTTGGCGTACACGCCGGAGCCCACCCCGTCGCAGAGCACAAAAAAGGTGCTGAACTCGTTGCGGGAGCTGACGCAGGTATCGCCGCACACAGCGTAATTGGTCTTCTTTTCCTGTCGGATGATGCTCTCTATATACGACACGTCCGGCTACCTCCCGTCCTCCGTCTCATTTTCCTCATACAGGTCCGTGATGCGGCGCACCAGGTCCTCGCTCTGGGCGGTGTTCCTGCCCAGATAGTGGGACATTTCCTGGGAAAACCGTATCTGGTGGGCCAGCAGCTCCTTTGCGTGCTCCAGGGTCTGCCTCTTCAGGATGTCTATCTGGGAGGCGTCGAAGCGCACGTTGGAAATGTCCGTGTAGATGCCCACATACTGCTCCTCCTCCGGCAGGGCGTAGATCACCTCGTGGTAGCGGATGCCGTACTTGCTCTGGATGGACTCGTACTGCTCCGTCTCCCCGGCGGCCACCTTTTCGAAGCCGTCGGAGCTGACCAGATAGGAGATGCGCCGGCCCAGGATGCCGTTGTTGCAGGAGAACATCTTCTGGAAGGCGGGATTCATGTGCAGCATGTTGAAATCCCGGTCCAGGATCACCACGCCGGTGGGGATGGTCTCTATGATTTTGTCCGTCCGCTGCTGGGCCACCCGCCGCATATAGGGCATGCACATCTCCGGCTCCGCCATGCCCTTCACCACGGCAATGGCCTTTTCCCGGCAGCTGGCGTAGCCGCAGGCGCCGCAGTTCAGCTGCATCTCCGGCGTCCCCTTGCCGGTGCTTTCCAGCACCTGCTGTATGCGGCTTTCATCTATTTCCTCGTCCTCCACAGAGTCCTGGGCGAACCGGGGCCGGAAATCGATGTCCTCGTCGTTCCGGCTGTTCTTTACGCTGATGGCCGTGGCCGCATAATCTATCACCGCCTGCTTTTTCAGGAAGGCATTGACGTCCTCCGGGAAGGCGGGGCCGTTGATGCAGCCCTCGGGACAGAACAGAGGCTCCGCCAGAGTGAATCTGATCTCGGATTTGGGCAGATCGAAGAAGCGCATCACTTCCTGAGGGCCGCTGAAATGGATGACTTCCCGGTTGGTGCCGTCGGCGGGGCGGCCGCAGGTCTTCAGCATGCCCCCCTGGACGGGGAACAGCCTTGCGTTCTCATAATCCCCCAGGTTATCGAAGCCGCTCTCGGTGCAGTTGGCCAGCTCTATGCCCTCTTCCTCCAGCCAGTCCGCCAGCTCCGCAAAGGTCAGCACCGCATCTATGGCGTCCCGGTTTTCCGGCCACTGGGCTTCCTCCTTCTTGGCGGCGCAGGGGCCTATGAACACCACCTTCCAGTTTTCCCCCAGCCGCTTTTTCATCAGCCGTCCGTGAGCCACCATGGGGGAAACCACGGGGATCAGCAGGTCCACCAGCTCCGGCCTGTATTTTTCCACATAATTCACCACCACGGGGCAGGCGGTGCAGACGTTTCCCTGGGAAAGGCTTTCCAGGGATTTCTCCGCCACCAGCCGGGCCCCTTCGGCAGTTTCGGCTATGTAAGCGAAGCCCAGGCGCCTTAACGCCGAGGGCAGGCGCAGGCTGCTCCAGCCGCTGTAATACCCGGCGAAGGAAGGCGCCAGGCTCACTGCGACCTGCTCCCTGGCCGCCAGCATATCTTTCACTGTCCAGAGACTGGAAACGATCACCTTGGCATGCTGGGGGCATTCCCTTACGCAGTTGCCGCACTGGATGCAGAGCTTATCCTCCACCCGGGCCTGCCCCTCCGTAATGCGTATGGCCTTTACCGGGCAGGCTCTTACGCAGCGGTAGCAGTCCTGGCAGCTGGCCGCCACCGTCCGTATCACGTTTTCCTTCCGTTCCTGCAATTCCGGGCTGTTCTGTACTTCCATGTCTCCCTGTCTCCTTGTTTGATCTATTTCTGCGCCGCCAGCGCTTCTTCTATAGCAGCTGTGGCGTCTTCCAACGTGCAGCGCTCCAGCACCTTATCGTTGACCACCAGCACCGGCCCCCGCTCGCAGCGCTCCTTGCAGAAGGAAGCCACAAAGCTCGTTTCCTCCTCCAGCCCCTTCTCCCGCAGGTATTCCATGAGCTGGGTATACAGGGTCTGAGAGCCTCTGAGGAAGCAGCTGGTGCCGAGGCAGATGGTCAGGGAAAGGGCCTTCTCCTCCCCCTCTCCCGAAAGCACTGCGTTGTCCATCTGGATGCGCTTCCGGTTCTGATAGGAGGTGTGCAGCAGGCTGTGAGCCTTGTGCCCTTCCAGGCCCTCGTCGTACATCTTCTGCACATAGGGGTTCTCCTGAGAGCTGTGGAACTGGAGCATGGTGTCGTTGTTGTAAAGGCCCCTGGCCCGTTCCTCCACGCCGTTGTCCTCATGGGCCACAGGCTGGCCGCCGCCGTTGACGCAGCCGCCGCAGCAGGCCATCACCTCTATCAGGTCGAACTGCTCTTCCCCGCTCCGCACCTTGTCTATGAGGTTCCTGGCGTTCTGGAGGCCGCTGACCACCGCCAGCCTGAGGGTGACGTCCCCTATGGGCACCTGGGCGATCTTCACCCCATCCAGTCCCCGGAGCTCCCGGAAGGAAAGGGCCTTGCCGTGAGCCAGCTTGGAAGCCGCATAGCGGAGCACCGCCTCGCTGACGCCGCCGGAGCTTCCGAAGATGACGCCGGCGCCGGTCTTGAAGCCGAAGGGCATATCGAAGGAAGCAGGCTCCAGCTTGTCGAAGTTTATCCCCCGTTCCTTTATCATGACGGAAAGCTCCTTGGTGGTGAGCACAAAGTCCACGTCGGGGTTGCCGTCCTCGGCGAATTCCGGCCGCCGGGCCTCGAATTTCTTGGCGGTGCAGGGCATGATGGAAACCACCACCACGTCCTCCCGCTTCAAACCCCGGTTGCGGACCATCTCATCCTTGCAGAGAGAGCCGAACATCTGCTGGGGCGAGCGGCAGCTGGACAAATTCCCCAGCATATCCGGGTAGTACTGTTCTGCGAACTTCACCCAGGCCGGGCAGCAGGAGGTGAACTGGGGCAGCTTCTCTCCCTTTTCATAGCGGGCGAGGAACTCGTTCCCTTCCTCCACTACCGTGAAGTCGGCGGCAAAGGCGGTGTCGTAGATCTGGTCGAAGCCTATCATCCGCAGGGCCGCCACGATCTGCCCCGTGGTGGTGAGCCCCGGTTCCTCTCCGAAATATTCCCCCAGAGATACCCGCACCGCCGGAGCGATCTGGGCCACCACGGTCTTTGCCGGGTCGTGGATGGCCTTCCACACGTCTTCTATGTTGTATTTTGGCATCAGGGCCCCCACCGGGCACACCTTCACGCACTGGCCGCAGTTGACGCATTCCACCTGGCCCAGGGGCTTGTCGAAGCAGGCCACCACCCGGGAATCCGAGCCCCGGTCGGCAAAGTCCAGCACGCCGACGGACTGTATCTCGTTGCACACCCTTACGCAATCTCCGCAGAGAACACATTTGTTGGGATCCCGCACGATGGCGTCGGAGGAGTGATCCACGGGCTTCAGCCCTTCCGTACGCTGAAAGCGGACCTTCTGGATGCCCAGCTGCTTGGAGATATCCTGGAGCTTGCACTCCCCGCTTTTGGGGCAGGTGGTGCAGTTCTGGTCGTGATGGGCCAGCATCAGCTCCACTATCATCTTGCGCATCCTGCGCACCTGCTCTGTGTTGGTGTGCACCACCATCTGATCCGCCACGGGGGTGGAACAGGCCGGCACCAGCCCCCTGCCTTCCACCTCCACCATGCACATGCGGCAGGCGCCGTATACGCTGATCTCGGAGTGATAGCAGAAGGTAGGCAGCTCTATGTTGGCCTTGCGTATCAGCTCCAACAGGTTTTTCTCCCCTTCATAGGGCACTGTTATGGAATCTATTGTCACGGTTTGCTGTTTCATGATCTTCTCCCCCTATCCCACGGTTATGGCGTTGAACTTGCAGCTGGCCACGCAGGCTCCGCACTTGACGCACTTCTCCGGGTCTATCTCATAAGGCTGGCCCTTCTGGCCCCGGATGGCCCCTGCCGGGCAATTCCGGGCGCACAGCCCGCAGCTCTTGCATTTTTCCGCTTCTATGGCGTAGACCCGCAGCCCTTCACACTGGCCGGCGGGGCAACGCTTCTGCTCCACATGGGCCCGGTATTCTTCCCGGAAATAGCGCAGGGTGGACAGCACCGGGTTGGGGGCCGTCTTGCCCAGTCCGCAGAGAGAGCCCTGCTTCACCACTCCCGCCAGCTCTTCCAGCAGGGGGATGGTCTCTTCCGTGGCCCGTCCTTCCACGATATCGCCCAGCAGGGCCAGCATCTGCCGGGTCCCTTCCCGGCACACCACGCACTTGCCGCAGGATTCGTTCTGGGTGAACTGCATGAAATATCGGGCGATCTTCACCATGCAGGTGTTGTTGTTCATGACCACCAGGCCGCCGGAGCCTATCATGGCTCCCACCTTCTGCAAGTTCTCATAGTCCAAAGGCATATCCAGGTGCTCCTGGGTCAGGCAGCCCCCCGAGGGCCCGCCGATCTGCACCGCCTTGAAATCCGTTCCCACATTGGTTCCGTCGTCATTGATCACGCCGCCGCCGATCTCTCCGATGATCTGGCGCAGGGTGGCGCCGAAGGGCACCTCTATGAGGCCCGTGTTGGCCACGTGGCCGGTGAGGGCGAAGGTCTTGGTCCCCTTGGAGGTTTCCGTGCCGATGCGGGCGTAATTCTCCGCTCCCTGGCTCATGACCACAGGCACGGTGGAAAAGGTCTCCACGTTGTTGATGACCGTGGGCTTGCCGAAAAGTCCGCTCTGGGCCGGGAAGGGCGGCTTGGGCATGGGCATGCCCCTCCTGCCCTCTATGGACGCCAGCAGCGCCGTTTCCTCGCCGCAGACAAAGGCCCCGGCTCCTTCCATCAGGTGGATATCGAAGCTCATGCGGGAGCCGAAGATCCGCTCTCCCAGATAGCCCGCCTGCCTGGCGCCCTCCAGAGCCGTCCGCAGCCGGGCCACCGCCAGAGGATATTCGGTCCTGACGTAGATGTAGCCCTCCGTACCGCCTATGGCTCTGGCGCAGATGATCATGCCTTCAATGACGCTGTGGGGATTCCCTTCCATCAGGCAGCGGTCCATAAAGGCGCCCGGGTCCCCCTCGTCTCCGTTGCAGACCACGTATTTCACAGGGCTTTCCTCTGTCCGGGTCAGGGCCCACTTGCGTCCCGTGGGGAAGCCGCCGCCTCCCCGGCCCCGGAGGCCGGAAGCCAGGATCTCGTCGCAGACCTGCTGCCCCGTCATTTCCAGCACCGCCTTGCGGGCCATGAAATAACCGCCGTGGGCTATGTATTCGTCTATGTCCTGAGTATCTATCATGCCGCAGAGCTTCAGGGTGGTGCGCTGCTGCTTCTCATAGAAAGGAATGTGGGACATCTCGGTGACGGGCTCGCCGGCGGGAGTCCGGTAAAGGAGCCGCTCCACAGGCTGCCCGTTCATGAGGGTCGTCTCCACGATGTCCTCCACGTCCTCGGGCTTCACATGGGTGTAGAGGATCTTCTGGGGCAATATGGTGACCAGGGGGCCCATCTGGCAGAAGCCCTGGCAGCCGCTCTGGGACAGCATGTAATGGGCTCTCTCCTTTTCCAGGGCCACGGTGACAGAAAGCCCCTTCTGCACCACCACTTCCCGGAAGCGGCGGAAGATATCCATGGAACCGTTGGCCATGCAGCCGGTGCCGGCGCATATGATGATCTTGGCCTGGTATTGCTCGCTGAGGGTATTGAATGTGTCTCTTCTCTGTTCAAGGCTAAGCTGCTGTGTCATTTTGCTTCTCCCTCCTTAATGTCCCGTATGAGCTCCAGGGCTTTGTCCGGCGTCATGGCCCCGTGTACCTGCTCGTCTATCACCACTACCGGGGCCAGTCCGCAGGCTCCCAGGCAGGCTACCGTTTCCAGGGTGAACAGGCCGTCGGCGGTGGTCTTCTTTTTGCCGCCCAGCGCCAATTCCTTCTCTATGGCCTGAAGTATGCTCTCTGATTTTTTTACATGACAGGCGGTGCCGTCGCAGATCTTTATCACATGCTTCCCCTTGGGCTCCAGCGTGAAATGGGAATAGAAGGTGGCCACGCCGTAAATGGTGGCTATGGAGATCTTGAGGGCTGTGGAAACGAAGGCCATGACGTCCTCCGGCAGATAGCCGTATTCCCCCTGTATCTCCTGCAGAACAGGCACCAGCTTGTGTGGGTCGTGGCCGTGCCTGTTCAGGATCTGGCACACCCGGTCAAATTTTTGTTGCTCGTCCATAGATATCTTTTTTCACTCCTTATATGTTTTTCCTTGGGCGGGAGCCCCGCAGAGACTGGCTTTGCAGCTTCCCACGCCGGACTTTATTGATGAAGGTTCTGTGACAGATGCTTGGAAATCAGGGCCAGGGAGGCCGCCATGTCCTCTCTGTGGACAAAGATCCCCTCCGGCACCGAGAGAGAAACGGGGGCGAAGTTCCAGATGGCCAGGATGCCGCTGCCCACCATCAGGTCGCAGACCTCCTGGGCGCTGCCCCCGGGCACTGCGATGATGCCGATGCGGGTGTTCATGCGCCTGCACAGGCCCTGCAGCTTGGCCACAGGCAGCACCTTTACGTCGTTGACGCTGAGGCCGCAGACCTGAGGGTCGCTGTCGAAGGCCGCCACGATCTTAAGGCCGTAATTCTGAAAGCCCTGGTAGGACAGGAGGGCCCGCCCCAGGTGCCCCACGCCCACCAGCACCGCTTCCGTGACGCTGTTATAGCCGAGAAAACCCTCGATGTCCGAAATGAGCTCATCCAGCACAAAACCCGTCCTGGGCTTCCCGCCGCTGGTGCTCACCGAAGCGATGTCCTTACGCACCTGTACCTCGTTGAGCCCCACAATGCCGGCCAGGGCGCCGGCGGAAATGTTCTGCTGGCCGGAGGCCCGGTATTCTTTCAGGCAGCTCAGATAGGTGGGCAGGCGCTTTAAGGTCTGGACAGAGGTGCTCTTTGGTTGTTTTTGCATTTAATCATACCTCATTTTATCGATAAAAACTTATCGATAAAAGAATACTGCTATCATGTGGTCTTGTCAATACCCTTCTTTTAAAAAAATAAAACGGCGGGGGTGCATTTGCATGCCCGCCGCCGCTGCTTATCGCTTTTTTCTTTTTTCCTGTAAACCCGTCCCGGTCCCCGCTTTAATCCGCATAGCGGACTTTAAGCTCTATGCTGTCCGGCAGCTCTGTCAGCTCTGTGGCCGCCACCTGCAAAGGATAGGTAAGAGTCTGGGTCAGAGAGGCCCCGGACTCCGGGTCCGTAAATTCCGCATACACCACCAGAGAGGTCTTGCCGTCCTCCTCCACCATCACCATTTTGGAAATGTTGATGTCGTAGCCGCTGGAGGTCTTCTCGCCCCGGGTGGCCAGCACGTAGATGGTCTCTCCCACCTTGCAGGCCAGGGCCCGCTCCAAAGTCCTGTATTCCGGTATCACCTGAGCCGTGATCTCCTGGGGGATCTGGCTTTCTTCCAGTACGGTAAATTCTATTTCCTCCTCGCCCTTCAGCAAAAAGAGCCATATCGCCGCAGCCGCCAGGATGGCCACAGCCGCCCCCAGCACGATCAGAGTCTTGCCGCTGGGCCTGTGAAATCTGTCCGATAGCTTCTTTCCCACCTGATCTCCCTCCTCCGAACATCTTTGTACAGATTATTCGAAGCGGGGACTTGTTATGCGGATTTCCGCCCGGCGGGCCGGATTTTTTTATTCCGAAGGAAATATCGCCCGCCGGTGCAAGCGATATTGGCAGTAGAATTCTACAAATCAAAGGTTTTTGAATTCCTTGCATAAGTCCGCCGGCCATTTGTTTCACAAATGGGGCGGGCTAATAACAGAGCAGCAAGGTTGATCTGCATTACTCTATGCCGGCCTTAGCCATAGGAAAAGGCCGGCATCACCTTTCTCTCCTCCGCCTTTTTCCGGCGGCGGTCCGTTTTTACCACTCCGCCCCGTCCAGGATCCGGGCGGTTTCCTCCGCATCGTTGGTCTTCATTATGAGATAGGCCTTGCCTGCGTTGGAATAGCCGTACATGTACGACACATTGATGTCCTTCGCCGCCAGAAGACTCAGGGCCTTGCAGAGGGCTCCCGGTACGTCCGGGGTCACCACGCAGTTGACGTCTGTGAGCCGCACGGAATACCCGCCCTTCCGGAGGGCCGCCGCCGCCTTTTCGTTGTCGCTGACTATCATGCGCAGGACGCCGTACTCCTCGGTTTCCGCTATGCTCAGGGCGGAGATGTTCACTCCCGCCTCTTCCAGCAGCCCGGTGAGCCGCAGGAGGCTTCCGGGTTCGTTCTGAAGAAATGCAGAAAGCTGCTGCACCTTCATCGTCTTACCACCTTTCTGTACAGGAAGGTCCGGCTGCCGCCGGCCTCTTCCCCTATAACTGCCGCTTGTCTATCACCCGGCGGGCCTTCCCTTCGCTGCGCTCCAGGGATTTGCTCTCCATGAGCCGCAGCTTGATATTGACCCCCAGCACCGCCTCTATGCGCTTGCGGATCTTCTCCCGCACGGCGTTGAGCTGGGTGATCTCGTCGGAAAAATACTGATCGTCTATCTCCACCTGGACCTCCAGCGTATCCAGAGCGCCCTGCCGGTCCACCACCAGCAGATAATGGGGCTTGGTCTCCGGGATCTCCAGCAGGACAGATTCCACCTGAGAGGGAAACACATTGACGCCCCGTATGATGAGCATATCGTCTGAACGGCCCTGTATTTTGGACATGCGCACCGTGGTCCGGCCGCAGTCGCAGAGGCTGTAATCCAGGCTGGAAAGGTCTCTGGTCCTGTACCGCAGCAGGGGCATAGCTTCCTTTGTGAGGGTGGTGAACACCAGCTCTCCCGTTTCTCCCCGGGGCATTGCTTTCAGTGTCTTGGGGTTCAGGATTTCCGGCAGGAAGTGATCCTCCTGCACGTGGAGCCCCTGATGTACTTTACAGCCCGTGGATACGCCGGGGCCGATGATCTCGCTGAGGCCGTAGATATCGTAGGCTTCTATTTGAAAGCCCTCTTCTATCTTCCGCCGCATGGCTTCCGTCCAGGGCTCGGCGCCGAAGATCCCCAGCCGCAGAGGCAGGGCCGCCGTGTCTATCCCCGCTTCCGCCGCCGCCTCCGCCAGATAGACGGCATAGGACGGCGTGCAGGCCAGCACGGTGGTGCCAAAATCCTGCATCAGCTGCAGCTGCTTGGCGGTGTTCCCGCCGGAAATGGGCACCACGGCGGCCCCTATCTTCTGGGCTCCGTCGTGAAGGCCCAGGCCGCCGGTGAAAAGCCCGTAGCCGAAGGCCACCTGGACGATATCGTTCTTGTCTGCGCCTGCGCTGCACAGCCCCCGGGCCACCACCTCGGAAAAGACCTCCAGGTCCTTTCGGGAATAGGCCACCACCGTGGGCTTTCCCGTGGTGCCGGTGGAGGCATGGACCCGCACCACTTCGCTTTTATTCATGGCAAACAAGCCAAAGGGGTAGTTGTCCCGCAGGTCCTGCTTGGTGGTAAAAGGCAGCTTTTCCAGGTCCTCAACGCCGTTGATGTCCCCCGGCTCCAGCCCCATAGCCTGCATCTTCTTCCGATAAAATTCCACGTTCAGATAGACCCGCTTCACCAGATTTCTCAGGCGGGCGTTCTGCAGCTCGTGGATTTCATCCCTGCTCATACATTCCTTTGGTTCGTTCCAGATCATCGTTCTTCTCCTATTATCTGCAGCTTCGTATTGCAACGCGTGGCGGGGACTTTTCCGTAGCCGGAAAGCCCCCGTTGCGCTATAATGATTGATTGTAGCCCTCCCGGCTGTTTTTGTCAATGCTCCCGGGAAGGTTTTCCGGCCGGCCGGGAAGATTTTGTAACTATTTAAAGGGCGCCAGGGGGACGGTTTGCCGGACTGTCCTCGTCCCAGAGAATTTTACGGCT
>JAUNBO010000185.1 GCA_030527065.1 Bacillota bacterium
TGCCGGAAAGGGGTAGGATAAAGCTGATGTAAATCTGTTTCAGGGCGGGGTGAGATTCCCCACCGGCGGTAATCAGCCACAGTGCGGCGTCCGAAGGGGCGCAGGCAGGCTGCGAGTCCGCGAGCGGCTTTGCTTTTCAGCAGGGCTGCAGAACCGGTGAGATCCCGGTACCGACGGTTTCGCTATAGAATTGGCGAAGAAAGTCCGGATGAAAGAAACGCAGGCATCTTTTAAATGCTTGGAACGCCCTGGGAACCATCCCGGGGCTTTTTGTGACCTGACAGATTTCTCCATTCGGTAGCCCGCCCCATGAGCGGAGCAGCATAATCAGATTTGCAAAGGAGAAACCGCAAAATGAAGACCAACGTATCCCAACGCACCGCAATGATGGTGAGACTGGCCCTGCTGGCCGCCGTCTCACTGGCCCTGGTCCTGGTGACCCAGATCCCCTTCCCCCCGGCGCCCTTTCTGAAATACGACGCCGCAGACATCCCCATCCTCCTTACCGCCTTCGCCTTCGGCCCCGCCGCAGCCATGGCCATCACCCTGGTGGTCAGCTTTGTCCAGGCTTTTTTCCTGGGCGGAGACGGCCTCATCGGCTTCTGTATGCATATCATCTCCACCGGAACCTTCGTGCTGGTGGCGGGCCTGATTTACAAAAAGCAGAAGACCAGAAAAGGGGCCGTGGCGGCCCTGATCGCCGGTGCATTGACAATGACTGCGTCTATGCTATTATGGAACTATATCGTGACGCCCTTCTATATGGGCGTGGACCGGGCCTATGTGATGACCCTGCTGGTGCCTGTGTTCCTGCCCTTCAACCTGTTGAAGGCGGCCATCAATGCCGGCGTCACTTTCCTGATTTACAAGCCCCTGTCCCCCTATCTCCACGGAGAGGCCGGGGCAAGGGTACGCACTAAAGCTTGAAAGGAAGCTTATGGAGATCTTAGCCATAGAAACCACCGGCCCCTTTTCCTCCGTGGCTTTGCTTCGCCCCGATGGAAAAGTAGAGGAAGCAGTCTCGGACCGGCTCCTGTCCCATCTGCAGGATCTGGTCCCCAAAATTGAGGGCTTGCTATCGGATTGTAAATTGTCAATAGGCGATATTACTCACATTGCAGTGTCCGAGGGCCCCGGCTCCTTTACAGGCATACGCATAGGCATGGCCACCGCCAAGGCTCTGGCTCAGGTTCTGACCCTGCCTTTGATTCCCGTCCCTACGCTGAAAGCCTTTGCCTGGAACCTGCCCGGGGAAGACGGGCTGGTCTGTCCGGTCCTGGACGCCCGGCGCAGTCAGGTATATGCCGGCGCATACCGGCGGCGGGGGGAGCAGGTGGAGCAGCTGCTGGCCGACGGCGCTTATTCCATAGAAGAGTTTTGCCGCCTGGTGAAAGCCGCCGGCGGGGAAAAGGAAAAGGCCCTGTGGTTCGGCGACGGCCTTGCCGTCTATGGCCAGGCCATTCTGGAATCGGCTCCGGAGGACGGCCTTTGGACCTTCGCTCCCCAGGCCGCCCGTTTTCAGAAGGCCTCCTCGGCGGTCCGGCTGGCTCACAGCCTGCTGGCGGAAGGACGGACGGTCTCCGTAGAGGAACTCCGGCCCGTGTATCTGCGCAAGGCGGAGGCGGAAAGAAAGCTGGAGGAAAATCAAAAGGCGAAAGCAGGGCAAAACCAGGGACCTGAGGGCTCCGGCAGACAGGAGCCGTCCTCATGAGCGCCGGCGTATCCATCCGTCCTGGAGTCCCGGAAGACGCAGAGGCCATGGCGGCTCTGGACCGGATCTGCTTTGCCGTTCCCTGGTCTCAGGAAAGCTTCCGGCAGGAGCTGGAGGAAAACGATCTGGCCCTCTATCTGGCAGCGGAAGACAGCGGCGGAGCTCTGGCGGGCTACGCCGGGCTCTGGCTGGTGGCCGGCGCCGGACACATCACCAACGTGGCTGTGCGTCCGGACTGCCGGCGGCAGGGCTTGGGCAAAAAGCTGCTTCTTGCCCTGTTTCGGGAAGCTGCAGACCAGGGTGCGGAAGCCTTTACGCTGGAGGTACGGCCCTCCAATGAGGCGGCCCTGGCCCTGTACCAGAGCCTCGGCTTCACCCAGGAAGGCCGCAGAAAAAAGTATTATGCCGACAACGGCGAGGACGCCCTCATCCTGTGGCTGAGGCAGCCCGCCCCTTCAGGTGAATAGAACCGGCGCCTTCATGGAACAATAGATAGTAGCAAAACCATGGAGGTCCAAAATGAGAAGCAACGGATATTTCGACGAGGGCGATTACGACCACAGCGACCAGATGCTGGCGGTGGCGGCCCATTGCCCCCGGTTCGCCCGGCGCCGGGACGTGACGGCTTTCAATATGACGGACTACCGCTCCTGCGAAAATTGCCGTCATCTGAGTGCGGACAACCAGTGCGCCGTGGAGCTGGACAACAGATTGCCGGACATGCATTGAAGAAAGCCTCTCCCTTCCGGCAATTTCGGAGAGGCTGCGGAAAGGGAAGGCATGAAAGACCGATTTCTTACACTGGGAATAGAGACCAGCTGCGACGAAACCGCCGCAGCTGTCACCGCAGACGGGCGGACTCTGCTGTCCAATGTCATCTCCTCTCAGATAGACGTACATCAGGCCTTCGGCGGCGTGGTTCCGGAGAT
>JAUNBO010000026.1:0-10458 GCA_030527065.1 Bacillota bacterium
TTTTTATGTCTACAGGAGACAGCAGTCTGGGAACGGTAAAGATATCGGAAGAGGTGATCGCCCTCTGCGTGATGAACGCCACCCTGCGGACCAGAGGAGTCTACGCTCTCAGCGCCTTCGGCCTTGGGGAAAACATTTCCAAGAGCATTCTGGGCAAAGACCCCGCATACAGCGGGATCCGTATCAACCAGAGCGAGGACGGCGTCACGGTAGACATCTATGTGGTGGTGAAATACGGCGTAAAGATTCCCGCAGTAGCCTGGGACCTTCAGGAGAACGTCAAGAAAGAGATAAAGGAGATCCTGGATATGCACGCCAAGGCCATCAACATCCATGTCCAGGGCGTGCGCTTCGGCGAGGAAAAGCAGGAAGAAGAAACGGAATAGACGGAATAGACGGAGGCGTCAATGAAGAGACGGGAAGCCAGGGAGCTTTTTATGCAGCTGCTGTTTCAGATGGAAACGCAGAAGGATTTCAGCGAAGAAAAAAAAGAGCAATTTATAGAGCTGTACCTGACGGGAGAAAACCAAAGAGAATATCTGGACCGGATGTATCTGGCGGCGAAGGAACACCTGCCGGAGGTGGATGCGGCCCTGGAAAACGCATCGGACAACTGGAAGCTCAGCAGGTTTGCGAAAGTGGATCTGGCAGTCCTGCGCCTGGCCTGTCTGGAGATTTTTTTTCTGGAAGAGATACCGGACCCGGTCTCTGCCAACGAAGCGGTAGAGCTTGCAAAAAAATTCGGCGGACCGGATTCAGGGAAATTTGTCAACGGCCTTCTGGGAAACATCCTGCGGAGCAAATAGCCATGGCAGGACAAAGGCTCGTTTTGGGGATAGATACCAGCAATTACACCACTTCCGCCGCTCTGACCGACGCAGAGACCGGAGAGATCGCGGCGGATCTGCGAAAGCCGCTTGCTGTGAAAAAAGGAGAGCGGGGGCTGCGGCAGTCGGAGGCGCTTTTTCAGCATATGGAAAACCTGCCGGAGCTGCTGGCGGCGGCCCTGGAAAAAACCGAGGAAAGGGGCTCGGTGGCGGCGGTGGCCGCAAGCAGCCAGCCCCGCCGGACCGAAACCTCGTATATGCCCGTTTTCCGGGCGGGGCTCCAATTCGCCCGGACCCTTTCGGCTGCCCTGAAGACGCCTCTCTTTTGCTTTTCTCATCAAGAAGGACATCTGGCCGCCGCCGCTCACGATACGCCACTGGCAGGAGAAAAAAAGCTGCTGGCCTGGCATTTGTCCGGAGGCACCTGTGAGCTGCTTTTCGTAAAAGAAGAAGGGATATCCATCATCGGCGGCTCCCGGGACATCTCCGCCGGGCAGCTGATAGACAGGACCGGCGTGGCCATGGGGTTGGATTTTCCCGCCGGGCCCGCCATGGACAGACTGGCCCTGAGCGTCGGCCCTTTGGCCGCTGCCGCGGAGCTGAAGCCCATCTTCCGGGAGGGAACCTGGGCCAATCTGTCCGGGACGGAGACCCAGGCCCTGAGACTGTGGGCAGCCGGTGAAACAAAAAAAGAGGAATTAGCAGGAACGATTTTTGCCCGGCTGGCAGATTGCATCGCCTTTATAACAGAGCAGGGGGCGGCGGAGACCGGCTGCAAAAAGGTGCTTTTTGCCGGAGGCGTATCCGCCAGCGTCTGTCTGAGAGGGGAACTGCAAAGCCGGCTTGAAGCTGCGGGCCTTCAGGCGGTGTTCGGGGCTCCGGCGCTCATGGGAGATAACGCAGTGGGAACGGCCCTGCTGGGAGGTGAAGCCCTTTGGCGATGAAGCCGGTAAGCGTTTCGCAGCTGAACGCATATATCAAGAGGATCCTTCAGGGAGACCCTCTGCTGGGAGACGTCTCCGTCACCGGAGAGATCTCCAATCTGAAATATCACGGCAGCGGCCATGTATACTTCACTTTGAAGGATCAGTCCTCCCGGCTCAATTGTTTCCTCGCCGCAGACCGGGTCCCCGGCCTTCGCCATCAGTTGGACGACGGCATGGAGATCACCGCCGCAGGCTATGTCTCTCTCTATGAGCGGGGGGGCAGCTATTCTCTCAACATCCGGGCCATAGACGTGGAAGGGCGGGGGAATCTGGCCATCGCCTTTGAAAAGCTCCGGGACAAGCTGGCCCGGGAAGGGCTGTTCGACGATAAGTACAAGAAGCCCCTGCCTGCCTTTCCCCGGCAGGTGGCGGTGATCACCTCGGAGACGGGAGCCGCCGTCCGGGATATCGTTAAGATCATCCGCGGCAGGACCCGGCTGGCGGACGTCCTCATCTACCCTTGTCTGGTGCAGGGGCCGGAAGCGGGGGCGGACATTGCCGGAGCCCTGGAAGCAGTGAACCGGCTCTTCCCGGAGACGGATCTGATCATTTTGGGGCGGGGCGGCGGCTCGGCGGAGGAGCTTTGGGCCTTCAACGAAGAGATCGTGGCCAGAAGTATTTTTCTTTCGGAGATTCCCGTCATTTCCGCAGTGGGCCATGAAACGGACTTTACCATTGCGGATTTTGTGGCGGACAGGCGGGCGGAGACTCCTACGGCGGCGGCTCAGATGGCTGTGCCGGTCCAGAGGGAGCTTCAGGAAGAAGCGGCGGCGGCCATGCAGGCCCTGCGGGACGCCCTGGCCCAGGCCTTGCTGAAGAAGGAAGGCCGGGTGCTCCGCTGCAATATGGACGCCTTGCGCCTTTCCCTGCTGGACCGGGTAAGAGCCGCAGATTTCCGGATCCGGCAGACCCGGAGAGAAATGTCCTTTTCGGCAGAAAAGCGCTTTCTGTCCCTGGAAGGCCGCATGAAGGACGCTCTGACGCTGCTGGAAGCCCGAGATCCCAGGCGGGTGCTGGAGCGAGGCTTCGCAGCCCTCACCGATGAAAAAGGAAGGCTGCTGCCTTCCGCATCCCTGGTTTCTCCCGGGGACGCCTTGACGGTGATTTTAAAAGATGGTAAGCTATTATGTACGGCCAATGAAGTCAGGAGGGATGCTTATGGCGACGAAAAAAGAAACGCTCAGCTTTGAGGAAGCCCTGAAGGGCCTGGAAACCGCCGCCCGGGCAATCAAGAGCGAGGAAACCACCCTGGAGGACGCCATAAAGAGTTTTGAAGAAGGTGTGGAATATTACGGGAAATGCAGGGAGATCTTAGAGGGCGCAAAGCAGAAAATACAGCTGTATGATAAAACGTCCGGGACCCTGACGCCCTTTGGAGAAGCCGGTCTGGAGGAAGAAGAATGAACCATCCTGAATACATCAGATTAAAGGGACTTGTCAATGAGCATCTGCTGGATTTCCTTCCGGAGATTGACAATAAAAGTATTACGTTATACGATTCTATGAAATACAGCCTGACGGCGGGAGGGAAGCGGCTGCGGCCGGTGCTCCTGCTGGCGGCCTGCAATTTCTGCGGAGGCGATGAGCGGCGGGCTTTGCCCTACGCCTGCGCCGTGGAATACATCCACACCTATTCTCTGATCCACGACGATCTCCCCGCCATGGACAACGACGACCTGCGCCGGGGAAAACCCACAAATCATAAGGTTTACGGAGAGGCCATCGCTCTGCTGGCGGGGGACGGGCTCCTTTCTTCGGCCTTTGAAGCCATGACGAAGGACATGTTCCTGTGCTTCGACGACCCCGCCCAGCTGAAGCAGAGCACCCGGGCCATCCACGAGATCGCCAAGGGCAGCGGCTGCCGGGGGATGGTGGCGGGCCAGTGTGCAGACCTGGAAACGGAAAACCGTCAATGTTCCCGGGAAATGCTGGATTACATCCACATCAACAAAACCGGCTCTCTGATCATTTCCTCCGTCCGTGCAGGGGCTTATCTGGGAAGCGCAGACATCAACACCCTGGAAGAGCTGAGCAATTATGCGGAATACCTGGGGCTGGCTTTCCAGATCGCAGACGACCTTCTGGACGTCTACGGCCAGGAAGACGTGATGGGAAAACGAGCCGGGGTGGACCTGGAGCGGCACAAAAACACCTATCCCGCCCTGTATGGAGCAGAGGCGTCTCAGGCCCGCCTCCGGGAGCTGACTGCCGCCGCCGTCCGGGTGATGGAGCCTTACGAAGAACGGGGAAGCTTTTTTGCGGCCCTGGCGGCATCGCTGGCGGAAAGGACCGAATAAGGAGACAAAGCAGTTATGGCAAAAAATCTGTACGAGTACCGCTTCCCGGAAGACCTGTGGGAGATGCAGGAACGGGAGCTGGAGCTCCTTTCCTATGAGATACGGGAATTTCTGATCGAAAAGGTTGCTCATTCCGGAGGCCACCTGGCTTCCAACCTGGGCGTGGTGGAGCTGACCCTGGCCCTGCACAAGGTGTTCCGAAGCCCCAAAGACAAGCTGATCTGGGACGTGGGGCATCAGACCTATATCCATAAGATATTGACGGGCCGGGCCGGCGGCTTCGATACCCTCCGGCAATACGGAGGGCTCAGCGGCTTTCCGCGCCGGAAGGAGAGCCCTCACGATTTCAGCGACACGGGCCACAGCAGCACCTCGGTTTCCCTGGCTTTGGGGGCTGCCGCCGCCAGAGACCTGAAAAAGGAAGAGCACGATGTGGTGGCGGTCATCGGAGACGGCGCCCTCACCGGCGGCGTGGCCTTTGAGGCCCTGGACCATGCGGGAAACTATGGCTCCAGGCTCATCGTGGTCCTCAATGACAATGAAATGTCCATTGCGGAAAACGTGGGGGGCATGTCCACGCATCTGGCCAAGCTGAGAGCCTCCCGCACCTATCTGGACTTCAAGAAACAACTGAAACGAACGGTAAAGAGCATTCCCCGGGTGGGGGAGGGCATCTATTCCGGGCTGGAGCATTTCAAGGATACCGTGCGCTACGCCGTGTCCCCGGACGGCATTTTTGAGGAATTGGGCTTCAAATATTTCGGCCCCGTGGACGGCCACAACATCCACGACCTGGTGGAGATCCTCTCCCTGGCGCAGATGATGGAGTCTCCGGTGCTGGTCCACGTGGTGACGAAAAAAGGGAAGGGCTACCGGAACGCCGAAAACAACCCGGGGCGCTTCCATCAGATCGGCGCCTTCGATCCCACCACCGGCGTCCAGAGGGAATCGGCGGGGGATCTGAGCTATTCTCAGGTCTTTGGGAATAAAATGGTGCAGCTGGGGGCGGCGGATTCCCGAATCACAGCCATCAGCGCAGCCATGATAAAATCCACGGGACTGGAAAAATTCCAGAGCCGTTTCCCGGAGCGCACCTTCGACGTAGGCATTGCGGAGCAGCACGCCGTCAGCATGGCGGCGGGCCTTGCTCTTTCCGGGATGAAGCCTGTGGTGGCCGTCTATTCCACCTTCCTGCAGAGAGCCTACGACCAGATATTGGAGGAGATCTGCCTTCAGCAGCTGCCGGTGGTCCTGGCCCTGGACCGGGCCGGCGCCGTGGGCGGCGACGGGCCTACCCATCACGGGATTTTCGACCTTTCCTATCTGAGCCATATGCCGGGCCTTACGGTGATGTCTCCCAAGGACGGCCCGGAGCTGGCGGAGATGCTTTCCTATGCCCTGGCGCAGGAAAAGCCCTGCGCCATCCGTTATCCCCGGGGGCCGGCCATAGACCTGTCTGAAAGATCCCGGAATTACGTCATAGACGGAAGGGCGGAGCTGCTGCGGGAGGGCGGAGACGTGGCCCTGATCGCTTTGGGGAAGATGGTGGAAAAAGCTTTGGCGGTGGCGGAACTCCTGTCCCGCAAAAACATAGAAGCTGCGGTCCTCAACGCCAGATTTGTTTCTCCGTCGGACCGGGAGGGCGTCCTTGAGGCGGCGGAAAAGAGCCGCCGGGTGGTGACTATGGAAGACAATGTGCTGCGGGGAGGCTTCGGCTCCCTGGCGGCGGAGATCCTGGAAAGGCGTCCGGACACAGAGCTCCTGCGGCTGGGCTGGCCGGATGTGTTCCCGGAGCACGGCAGCCCCGGACAGCTGGAGGAGGCCTACGGCCTTACGGCGGAGGCCATGGCTGAAAGGGTGGTGGCGTTTCTTGAAGGAAAGGCTTGATCTCCGGCTGGTCCGGGAAGGCTGCTTCCCTTCCAGAGAAAGGGCCAGAGCCGCCGTTATGGCGGGGCTGGTCTATGTGAACGGGGAGCGGGTGGACAAGGCGGGCCACTTTGTGGAGGAAACGGCGGAGATCGCCATAAAAGGACCGGATTGTCCCTATGTCAGCCGGGGGGGCCTGAAGCTGGAAAAGGCGCTGGAGGTCTTCGGCCTGGACCCGAAGGGGGCCGTGGCCATGGATGTGGGCGCCTCCACCGGGGGCTTTACGGACTGCATGCTGCAAAAGGGGGCCGCCCGGGTATACGCCGTGGACGTGGGCTACGGACAGCTGGATTACAAGCTGCGGAACGACAGCCGGGTGGTCAACATGGAGAAGGTGAACTTCCGGTATCTGGACCCGGCCTCCGTCCCGGAAGCCATGGATCTGGTCACCATAGACGTATCCTTCATTTCCCTGAATCTGGTGTTTCCCGTGGCCGCCGCTCTGATGAAGGAGGGCGGCCATCTCATAGCCCTGGTGAAGCCTCAGTTCGAAGCGGGCCGGGAGCAGGTGGGAAAGGGAGGCATCGTCCGGGACGCCGCCGTACAACAGCAGGTCCTGGAGAAGGTCCTGGACTATGGCAGGCGGGCGGGGCTTGCGCCCTGCGGCCTGGATTTTTCCCCGGTGAAGGGGGCAAAGGGAAACGTGGAATTTCTTTTACATCTGACGAAGGGGCCTGAGCGTTCCGGGGAACCGGCGTTTCAAAGCCCCGGGGAAGTGGCGGCCCGGGCGGCTTCCGCTTTCCGAAAGGAGGACTCATGAGCTATACGCCCATGATGCAGCAATATCTGGACATCAAAGAGAGTTACAAGGATTGTATCCTTTTCTTCCGCCTGGGCGACTTCTATGAGATGTTCTTCGAGGATGCCATAGTGGCTTCCAAGGCCATGGAAGTGACCCTCACAGGGAAAAGCTGCGGCTTGGAAGAGCGGGCTCCCATGTGCGGCGTTCCCTACCATGCGGTGGATACCTATGCGGCAAGGCTGGTGGAAAAGGGTTATAAAGTGGCCATCTGCGAGCAGATGGAAGACCCGGCCCTGACCAAGGGCCTGGTAAAACGGGAGGTGGTGCAGATCATCACCCCCGGCGCCATCATCAGCGGCGCCATGCTCAATGAAAAAGAGAACAACTATCTGGCTTCCGTCTACCTGGATGGAGAGGGGGCGGCCCTGGCCTACTGCGACGTTTCCACCGGGGAGATCGCAGCCACGGACATGGAGGGCAGGGGCCACATGGAGCTTTTGCTCAATGAGCTGGTGAAAATAAAGGCCCGGCAGGTGCTGAACAACGAGGAAGCGGAGGAAGAGCTCCTTGCCCGGCAGCTGCGGGGGGATACTACGTCCTTCGAGATCCTGGGGGAGAGTTATTATACCCTCGGAGCCTGTCAGGACCGCATTCTGGCCCAGTTCCGGGTGAAGGCCCTGGCCGGTCTGGGGCTGGAAGGGCGGGAGCGGACCGTAAAGGCCCTGGGCTCCCTCCTTACTTATCTGAGAGAAACCCAGAAGCAGGGCCTTTCCCACATCTCGGCCCTGCGGGTCTACGATACCGGCAGCCACATGGCCCTGGACAAGTCCACCATAAAAAACCTGGAGCTGACGGAAACCCTTTTCGAGAAAAAGGTCCAGGGCTCCCTGCTGGGAGTCCTGGACAAGACCCACACCGCCATGGGCTCCCGGAAAATGAAGCAATGGATACGGGAACCCCTGAACCGGCTGGAAGACATCCGCCTGCGGCTGGATGCGGTGGAGACCCTTACGGAGCAGGTGCTGCTGCGAAACGACATAAAGGAAGCCCTGAAACGGGTCTACGATCTGGAACGTCTGGCAGGGCGGGTGGCCTGCGGCAACGCCAACGGACGGGACCTGGCGGCTCTGGCAGGGTCCATCTCTGCCCTGGGAGACGTAAAGGCCGGTCTTGCCGGCTGCGGGGACCCTCTTCTGGAACAGCTGGAGGCGGAAACCGACCCCCTGGAAGATCTCCGGGACTCCATCAACGGAGCTCTGGTGGAGGAGCCTCCTTTCACGATCAAAGAGGGCGGCCTGATACGTCAGGGCCACTCCCGGGAGCTGGACGAGCTGAAGCTCTCCATCGCCGACGCCCAGGCCTGGATCGCAGGGCTGGAGGGAAGCGAACGGGAGCGGACCGGGATCAAAAACCTGAAGGTGGGCTTCAATAAGGTCTTCGGCTATTACATAGAGGTGACCAGGTCCTATTACGAGCTCATCCCGGAAAACTACATCAGAAAGCAGACTCTGGTCAACTGCGAGCGCTTCATCACGCCGGAGCTGAAGGAGATGGAATCCCTGGTCCTGAACGCCGAGACCAAGATCAACCGCATGGAATATGAGCTCTTTCAGGAGCTCCGGCAGGAGATCCAGGAACATATCGGCAGGATACAGGCCACATCCTCGGCGGTGGCCGCCCTGGATGTGCTGGCCTCCTTCGCAGAGGTGGGGAGCCGCATGGGCTACTGCAAGCCCCGGGTGGAGCAGGGGGACATAATAATGGTGGAGAAGGGCCGTCACCCGGTCATTGAGCAGACCATCAAGGACGGCGTATTCGTCTCCAACGACACTTATCTGGACCGGCAGGACCACAGCCTGCTCCTGATCACGGGGCCCAACATGTCGGGAAAGTCCACCTATATGCGGCAGACGGCCCTCATCGTCCTCATGGCGCAAATGGGCTGCTTCGTTCCGGCGGAAAAGGCGGAGATCGGCGTTGTGGACCGGGTTTACACCCGCATCGGCGCCTCTGACAACCTGGCCCAGGGCCAGAGCACCTTTTTCGTGGAGATGAGCGAGCTGGCTTACATTCTGAACACGGCCACGGAACGGAGCCTGGTGATCCTGGACGAGATCGGCAGAGGGACCAGCACCTACGACGGCCTTTCCATCGCCTGGGCGGCGGCGGAGCATCTCTGCCACGAAAAGCGGCGGATCAGGACCCTCTTCGCCACCCACTACCACGAGATGACCTCTTTGGAGGGACGTCTGAAGGGCCTGAAGAACCTCAATGTAGACGTGCAGGAACTGGGGGGAAACATCGTGTTTCTCCACAAGATAGTGGAAGGCAGCGCCAGCCGCAGCTACGGGATCCATGTGGCCAGGCTGGCGGGAGTGCCGGGAGAGATCCTGGAACGGGCCACGGAAAAGCTGAAGGAATTGGAGGAGAGCCGGGACAACGCCGTTTCTCTTGAAGCGCCGGGGACCGGCGGCAGGGAAGAGGCTGAAAAGGAAGGGGAGAGCCTTCAGCTTTCCTTCTTCGGTTTCGCTCCAAACCCCATCGTGGAACGGTTAAAAGCCCTGGACCTTATGGAGATCACACCGTCCAAGGCCTTTGAACTCCTGGAAGAGCTGCAGGAGGCCGCCCGAAAGGAATAGGAACATGAAAATCATTCAACTGGCCAAAGAAATCGCAGATAAGATCGCCGCCGGCGAGGTGGTGGAGCGCCCTCTTTCCGTAGTGAAGGAGTTGGTGGAAAACGCCGTGGACGCCGGAGCTTCCTCCATAGTGGTGGAGATACGGAACGGGGGGAAAACCTATATCCGGGTGACGGACGACGGCTTCGGGATTCCTGCCGACGAGCTGGAAACGGCTTTTTTGCGCCATGCCACCAGCAAAATACGCAGCGCCGAGGATCTGGAGCGGATCCAGACTCTGGGATTCCGGGGAGAGGCCCTGGCCAGCATCGCCGCCGTGTCCCGGGTGGAGGTGGTCACAAAGACCGCCGACGCCAGACTGGGGATGCGGGTGAAATTTGAAGGCTCCCAGCTGACGGAAAAGGGGGAAGTGGGCTGCCCCGACGGCAGCACCTTTGTGGTGACGGATCTTTTTTACAACACCCCGGCCCGGCTGAAATTCATGAAAAAGGAGGCTGCCGAAAGCTCTCTCATCATCGATTTCATATCCAAAATGGCCCTGGCCTATCCTCATATCCGCTTCCGCATGATAAACGGGGACTCGGTGCTGTTTTCCACCAATGGAAAGGGAAACCTTTACCAGAACATCCTGACCATTTTCAGCCGGGACCTGGCGGACCATCTGCTTTCGGCAGAAGCAGAGAAAGAGGGGATGACCCTGCAGGCCTGGCTCTCCCCCCCTGAAAACAGCCGAAGCAACCGGAAATATCAGATCTTTTTCGTAAACGGGAGATGGGTGAACAGCCGGCTCCTGGAAGCGGCCGTAAAGGACGCCTATGCCGAAAAAATGCCGGAGGGCCGGCACCCGGTGGCCTTCCTGTTCCTGGAAATGGACCCGGCCCGCCTGGATGTGAACATCCACCCCAATAAAAAAGAAGTGCGCTTCGATCACGAAGGAGAGGTCCGGGTCTTTATTTCCGAAGCCCTGCGCAGGGCCCTTCACAGCCAGAACGCCGTGGGACAGCTGAAGGGGAAATGGATGTTCCGGGAGCGGCCTGTTTT
>JAUNBO010000026.1:10558-15387 GCA_030527065.1 Bacillota bacterium
GAAAGGACCCGTGGCCCCTGCGTTTCCTCACATCACCGTCCTGGGCTCTGCCTTCGGGACCTACATCATCGGGGTGGAAGAAGACCAGCTTTACCTCATAGATCAGCATGCGGCCCACGAAAGGGTCTTTTATGAAAAGCTCATGGCCCAGTACCGGAACAGGGAAAAGGACGCCCAGCTGTTGCTGACGCCTATGGTGCGCCAGGTTTCCCCGGCGGTGAAGGCCATGGAAGAAGAGTGGCTTCCCGCTCTGACGGAGCTGGGATATGCGGTGGAGGAATTCGGCCCCAATCTCTACGTGACAAAGGAGGTCCCGGCCTTTCTGACCCTGGAAGAAGCCATGGATTTTCTGGAAGCGGTCTTTGACGAGCTGGGAGAGGCGAAAAGGGGAGAAGTCCTCAGTCCTAAAATAAGGGACAAGATCATCATGAAGGCCTGCAAAAGCGCAGTAAAAGGAAACCAGCATTTGGAACGCGCTGAAATGGAGCGGCTTCTGGAGGACCTGGCGGCGGCGGAGAATCCCTTCTCCTGTCCTCACGGCAGGCCCACCTTGCTGCGCCTGAGCCGGAAGGAAATCGAACATCTGTTCAAAAGGGCATAGGAAAACATGAAAGACAAGGTTCTGGTGGTGGCAGGTCCCACCGCCGCAGGAAAAACAGAATACGCCATAGCCCTGGCCCGGCATTTCGGCGGCGAGATCGTTTCGGCGGATTCCATGCAGATCTACCGGTACATGGACATCGGCAGCGCCAAGCCCACCCGGGAGGAACAGGCTTCGGTCCCGCACCATCTCATTGACGCCGTGGACCCCAGGGTTCCCTGGTCGGTGGCTGAATACCAACAAGCGGCCAGAGCCGCCATCCGGCAGATCCTTTCCAGGGGCAAGCTGCCTCTGGTGGCCGGGGGCACGGGGCTTTATGTAAATTCCATCATCTATGACATGGATTTTTCCGCCACGCCAAAGCAGGAGGGCCTGAGGCAGGCTCTGGAACGCCAGGCGGCGGAGCAGGGGCCGGAAAGCCTTCACCGGCGGCTGGCAGCCCTGGACCCGGCGGCGGCGGAACGCATCCACCCCAACAACGTGAAAAAGCTGGTGAGAGCCATAGAAGTCCTGGAGACCGGCGGACGGGGCATCCCGGAATTTCAGCGTTCCTTTGTGGCCACGGAAGAATATCAATGCCTCCTTCTGGGCCTTACCCGGAACCGGGAGGAGCTGTACCGGCGCATAGACAGCCGGGCGGAGCTGCTCTTCAGGGCGGGGCTGGCGAAGGAAGTGGAAGGACTGATGGCCATGGGCCTGACGGAAGAGTCCGTCTCCATGCAGGGCATCGGCTATAAAGAGATGGCCGGGGCCCTGAAAGGCCTGTATTCCATGGAAGAGGCTCTGGAATTGATACAGCGGCGGAGCCGGAATTATGCCAAGCGGCAGCTCACCTGGTTCCGGCGCATTCCCGGCATGGTGTGGTTTAATCTCTCGGACTACGCTTCCGGAAAGGACGCCCTGAGCGCCATGATCCACTGGGCGGAGGAGGCATTATGACGGCGAAAAAGAAAATCCTCATACACAACAAAAGCGATAAGCCGGACAACATCATTTTAAAGGAAAACGAGATCCTGGAGCTTTGTCAGGAGCTTCAGAAAGAGCTGCCCGGCTTTATGGGGCGCTTTTTTCTCTACCTGAAGGGCAATGTGCTGCCTATGTCACGCCTTGCATACCTCAGGGACATCCGCTTTTTCTGCAGCTACCTGGTGGAGGAAACGGAGCTGACGGCGGCGGAGAAGCCTCGTGACATCACCCTGGAAGAGTTCGATCGCATACGGGCCGCAGATGTGAACATCTTTCTTGATTACTGCCGGAGATACAAGGTGGAATCGGAAAAGGCCGTTCACATCTATGAGAACGACAACCGTTCCCTGGCCCGGAAAAAATCCTCTCTTTCCGTGCTGTTCAAGCATCTGTACCGGGAAGAGCTGCTGAGCCGGAACATCACCGACGGCTTCGACCCCATCAGGGTGCCCAAGCCGGGAGAGCGGGAAATAAAGGCCATGCAGGACGACGAGGTGATGCGGATGCTGGATGCGGTGTCCACCGGCAGCGGCCTGACGGATAAGGAGCGGCAGTATTGGCAGAAGACCAGGTACAGGGACCGGGCCGTGCTGATGCTGTTCCTCACCTATGGCCTCCGGCTGTCCGAGCTGCAGCAGCTGAATCTTTCTTCCTTTAACTTCAGCCGCGGGGAATTCAAGATATACCGGAAGAGAGGAAAAGAATCCCTTATGCCCCTGAATAAGAGCGTAGTGAAGGCCCTGGAGGAATATCTGGATATTGAAAGACTGGCCCGGGAGGACGTGGCGGAGGAGCACCGGGACGCTCTGTTTCTCTCCCTTCAGGGAAGAAGGATGACGGAACGCCAGCTGCGGGAGCTGGTGAAAAAGTACAGCTCCATAGGCCTTGCCACCAGCCGTCGGGCCGGCTACAGCCCCCATAAGCTCCGGGCCACCGCCGCCACCTCTCTCATCGGCCGGGGCAATTCCATCTACGACGTCCAGGCCCTGCTGGACCATGAAAACGTTACCACCACCCAGCTCTACGCAGCTCATAAGATGAACGTGAAACGGGATCTGGTGAAGGAATTTGAATGGGATGAGGAAATAGAGCGGGAAAAGATTGAAAAAAGACAGAAAATGCATACTAAGGAAAGGGACGAAAATGAAACAGATGAATGAAACCGAAAAGTATCTCTCCACGGAGTTCGGGATACATCCGGAAGTGCTGGAAACGGTGGCCCAGGCGGAAAAGGACGTGGCGCCTGTGTTTGCCCGCCTGGACGATATCATGGCCTTCAATCAGTACAAGGTGCTGAAGGCTTTTCAGAAATGCCGGATCTCCGACGTGCATTTCAACTGGACCACGGGCTACGGCTATAACGACGGAGGCCGGGAGGCCCTGGAACGGGTCTTTGCAGAGATTTTTCGGGCGGAAAAGGCCCTGGTCCGTCCCATCATAGTGAACGGCACCCACGCCATCAGCCTTGCCCTGGCCGGCGTTCTGCGGCCCGGGGACGAAATGATCTATTGCACCGGGAAGCCTTATGATACCCTGGAGGAGACCATCGGCCTCAGAGGGGAAGGGAAGGGGACCCTGAAGGATTTCGGCATTTCCTACCGGCAGGTGGAATTGACGCCGGAAGGGGGGATAGATCTTCCGGCGCTGGAAAAAGCCATGGGGCCCCGGACCAGAATGGTCTGCCTGCAGCGGGCCACAGGCTACGGCTGGAGAAAGGCCATATCCATTCAGGAGATCGCCGCCTGGACCGCTTTTGTGAAAGCGCGGCGCCCGGATGTGATCTGCATGGCGGACAACTGCTACGGAGAATTTCTGGACCTTAGGGAGCCTCTGGAAGCGGGTGTGGACCTTATGGCCGGCTCCCTGATCAAAAACCCCGGCGGCGGTCTGGCTCTCACCGGCGGCTACATCGCCGGCCGGGAGGATCTGGTGGACCTGGTGTCTTACAGGCTGACCACGCCGGGCATAGGCGGAGAATGCGGCCTCACCTTCGGCCAGACCCGAAACATGTTCCAGGGCCTTTTCCTGGCGCCCAGAACGGTAAATGCCGCCGTAAAGGGTGCTGTGCTCTGCGCCAGGGTCTTTGAGCGTCTGGGCTTTCCCGTTTCCCCCGGGCCGGAGGAGCCCCGCAACGACATCGTGGAATCTGTGGAGCTGGGTTCCCCGGAAGCCCTGACGGCCTTCTGTCAGGGAGTGCAGGCAGCGGCCCCCATAGATTCGTATGTGACTCCCGTCCCGGGAGATATGCCCGGCTACGAAGACCCGGTGGTGATGGCCGCCGGAGCCTTTGTCCAGGGCTCCACCCTGGAGCTCAGCGCCGACGGCCCGTTGCGCCCCCCTTATATCGTGTATTTCCAGGGGGGGCTCACCTACGAGCATTCTAAATTCGGCGTGATAAAAGCGGCGCAGGCCTTGAAAGACAAAGGATTGTTATAGCGGGGAATGGGGCCTGAAGGCTGCGGCGGGCTGCAAGCGCTGCGGAGGAAAATGCTTTATCATCAGGGGACCAAAGGGAAACACAGGGGAAAAGCTCATGGATAAAACCGAATTACAGAACAAACGTTCAAAAAAAGCTCTGGCCATTCTGAAGCTGCTGCTGCTCCTTGCGGTGGTTTTCGGCGTTCCTGCCTATATTTATTTCGCCTATCCGGATATTTTTCAACATCTGGAAAGTCTGGAAGATGTGGTGGCCCTGCTGGAAAGGAACCCCGTGGCCAGCGTCCTGATCTATCTGGGCCTTCAGGTGGTGCAGATCATCGTTTCCGTGCTGCCGGGCCAGGTGATCCAGTTCAGCGCCGGCTACCTTTACGGCGTCTGGCTGGGCTATCTCTATTCCATCATCGGCGTGGCCCTGGGCACGGTGATCACCTATTATCTGGCCCGGCTTCTGGGGCGGGACGCCATGTACGTGCTTTTCGGAGAAAAGAAGTTCCATCAATTTGTGGAGCTGATGAAACGGAAACGGGCCCATCTCGTCATTTTTGTCATATACCTGATTCCGGGCATCCCGAAGGACCTCATGTCCTATGCCGCCGGCGTGACGGAATTGAAGCTGGGCGCCTTGCTGCTGCTGTGTCTGGCGGGGAGGACGCCGGCCATGCTGGGCAGCCTCGTCATAGGGCACATGACCCGGAACGCCAACTACACCGACGCCATCATTCTAAGCGTCATTGCCATCGTTCTCTTTGCGGTCTGCATGTTAAAAAGGAAAGAATTGATGGCTAAGATCGATACGCTTCACGATAAATTTTCCGGAACGCAA
>JAUNBO010000186.1 GCA_030527065.1 Bacillota bacterium
TCATTCACATTGGTGCCGGTGGCGCCGGTGTAGATGGCGTCGCCCAGGGCCTGCATGGCTGCGCCGTCGGAAAAGGCGGCCATGTGGGCAAACAGGTCTATGCCCATTTCGGCGGCCCGCCGGGCCGTGGAGGCGTCGGCCATGCCGCCGGCCATGGACGAGGCGCCGTCTACGCCGTCGGTATCGATGCCGGCCACCACAATGCCTTCCAGATCGCCGATCCAGGTGGCCGCCGCCGCTGCAAACTGCTGGCTGGGGCCTCCTTCCCCCGGCTCCGGGATATCGATCTTCATGGTGGCCTCCCCGCCGCCGATGACGGCGCAGGGCGCCTTCATCGGCCTCCCGTTGATCAGGATCTCCTTGCCTATGGCCACAAAGGCGGCGGCCATCTCCCGGCTCTCTCCTTCCAGCATGGTGGACAGGATCACGGAAGAAAACCCCAATTCCTTCGCCTTTTCCAGAGCTCCCAGACAGGCGGCGTCCCCAGGCACGATGATATGGCTGATGATATGGTGATCCGACAGATCTTTAGGGGTCTCATTTTCCGGACCTCCGGTACGCAGGTACGTTGTTACGCTTTCCGGCAGCTTATCCCACAGGCCGTATTTGTCCAGCACCCCCCGGGCGTCGTCGAAAGTGGAGGAGTCCGGCACGGTGGGGCAGGTGATGCAATCCAGAGGGTCGCCGATGACGTCGGAAACCGTTAAATTGATCAGGGTGGCCTGGGGATGGATGGTTTTGGCCAGCCAGCCTCCTTTGGAGCGGGTCAGGTGCTTCCGCACCCAGTTCATTTCCACCACGTTGGCCCCGGAGCGCAGCAGCGCCTTGTAAACCTGCTGCTTTTCCTCTATGGTGACGCCTTCCGGCGGGTACGGCATCAGGGAGGTGCTCCCTCCCGTGATGCAGGCGAGAACAATATCCCCCTCCCGGGTGCTTCGGGCCAGTTCCATGATCTCTTTGGCGGCCTCATAGCCGTTCTCATCCGGAATGGGATGATTGGCAAAATGAAGACGGCAGTGACGCAGCTCCCCCGTCTGGCCGTATTTGCAGATGACGACTCCGGCGTCGATGCGCTCTCCCAGGATTTCTTCCAGAGCCCGTGCGATGGGATAGGTGGCCTTTCCCGCTCCCAACACAAAGATCCGCCCCCGCTCCCGCAGGTCAAAGACGTCGCTCCCCACGGTCAGGAGATCCCCGTCCAACCGGATCATATCCTTCGCCGCAAGGTAAGGGTCCGCCCGGCGGATTCCGGCGTCCAGGATATCCAGCGCGGCCTGCCGGAGCGCCGTATCCCCATGAGAGAGCAAAGTTTCCCGATTCTTGATGTAGCTCATGGCTTTCTCCTTTTACGGCTGATTCTTCAAAGCCGGGTCCCGGGCAGGCGGAGCAGACCGCCCCGCCTCCCTTCTTTTCAGGCCCCGGCACCGTCTTTTACCGCCGGTACGGATTCTTGAAATTCTGCCCTGCGTACACCGCTTCTCCGCCCAGCTCCGCTTCGATCTGCAGCAGACGGTTATACTTGGCTACCCGCTCGGATCGGACGCCGGCTCCGGTCTTTATCTGCCCCGCATCCAAAGCCACTACCAGATCTGCTATGGCGCTGTCCTCCGTCTCTCCGGAACGCTCGGACACCATAATGCCGTATCCGCTGCGGAAAGCCAGCTGCGCCGCATCGAAGGCTTCTGTCAGGCTTCCCACCTGATTGAACTTCCAAAGCAGGGCGTTGGCGCCGCCCATGTCCATCTTGGGCTGCATAACGGCCGGATTCGTGACAAAGAAATCATCGCCTATGATCTGTATGCCCAATTCCTCCGTAGCCCGGGTGAAGCCCTCAGTATCCTTTTCATCAAAGGGGTCTTCCATGGACACGATGGGGTAATCCCTGCAAAGTTTTTTATAATATTCCAGCAACTCCCCGGTGGTATATTCCGTGCCCTCCAGGGTATATTTCTTCGTCTCCGCATTATACCAGTGGGTGGCGGCGCAATCGAAGCCGTAGCCCATCCCTTTGCCGTATCCGGCCTTTTCCACCGCGTCGATGAGATGCTCCAGGGTCTCCCGGACGCCCGTGGCAGGAGTGGCGAAGCCGCCCTCGTCCCCGGTGTTGGCTGCGATCTTTCCGTAGTTTTTGATGACGATCTCCCGCAGGTGCTGGTTGATTTCATGGCCCCACTCCATGGCCTGTTTGAAGCTTTCCGCCGCCGTGGGGAAAATGCAGAACTCCTGAAATTCCAGGTAGTTTGACGTCAGCTTGCCGCCGTTCAGCAGGTTCAGCAGGGGCACGGGCAGCACATGGGCGTTGTTGTTCAGATAACGGTACAGGGGCAGCCCCACCGTATTGGCTGCCGCATAGGCGCAGGCCAGCGAGGCGGCCGTGATGGCGTTGGCCCCCAGCCGTCCTTTATTCGGGGTGCCGTCCAGCTCTATCATGGCCCGGTCCAGCTTCCGTTGGTCCGTAACGTCCATGCCCACCAGGCGCTCTTTGATCTCTCCCTCCACATTCTTTACAGCTTTTTCCACGCCGCAGCCGCTATAGCGCCTGCCACCATCCCGAAGCTCCCAGGCCTCGTCGCTGCCGGTGGAACGCCCTGCGGGACAATTCCCCGTCCCCTTCCACTGTCCG
>JAUNBO010000187.1 GCA_030527065.1 Bacillota bacterium
GGCTGGCGGACGAGCTGACCCTCTTTGCCCGGCTGCCGGAAGAGGACTGGGAGCGCTTCCGGAGACTGGCGGGGAACCGCTACCGGATACAGATAAAGAGCGAAGGCGGCGTAAGGCCCCTGTTTTTAATGCTCCGGAAACGCAGGGCCACCCTGGCGGGCCTGCTGCTTTTCCTGGCTCTGGTATACTATCAGAGCCTCTTCCTCACGGAGATACAGATAGAAGGCTATGAGAGCATCAGCGAGGGAGAACTGCGGGAAGCCCTGGCGGCGGCGGGCTTTCAGGAAGGCGCCCCAAAAAGCATGGACATAGAGGAAGTGAAGCTGGCCCTTTATAGAGAATTTGAAGAGCTGGTCTGGGTGGGAGTCAGCTACCGGGGCAATCTGGCGGTGGTCTCCGTGGCAGAGGGAGAGAACGTGGCGCCGGAGGTCCCCGGCACGGCAGTCTGTCATGTGACGGCCCGGGCAGAGGGCTTTGTGGAGGAGGTCATAGCAAAGGAGGGGCTGGCCGTTGTGGAGCCGGGGGATTACGTCCGGGAAGGGGACATATTGATCAGCGGCATCGTTCCTATAGAGGACAAAAGCTACGGCGCGGTGGCGGATAAACCTACAGAACGTTACGTCCATGCGGAAGGAGAGGTGACGGCCCGGACCTTCTACAATTACCTGGTCTTTCAGGAAAAATACGAAATACAAAAAGAGCCCACCGGCCGCAAAAGCTTCGGCCTGCGCCTCTGCTGGCAGGGCGGGAGCTTCGACACCGCCGCTTTTTTCCGCACAGAGTCCGGCCTGGGGAAGAAGCAGTGGAGAAAGGCCCTGGGCCATGGGGTAGAGGAAGAACGGGTCCTGCTGAAGCTGGCCCGGCCCTTTGCCTTCAGTCTCAGCTTCGTGAAAACCACAGAGGTGGAATTACAGCGGGCGGAGCGGACCCAGGAGTCCATAGAAGCCGAGGCCCGGACCCAGGCCCGGAAGCTGATACGGAAAAACCTTCCGGAAAATGCGGAAGTCGTAAATAATAGTTTGAGTTTTTCCTCAGAAGAAAATATAATAAGAGTGGTGGTGATGCTCCAGGCCCTGGAAGAGATCGGTCAGGAGAAAACATTTACCATTACAATACAGCCCCCGGAAGAGGACGGGGCGGAGGGAGGAACAGAAGAGCTTGCAGAGTCCGGCTGAAGAAATCAGGATCGCCATAGACAAGGAACAGGACATCAACGAACTGTTTGGCAATCTGGATGTGAACATCCAGATCCTTCAGGACAACTACGATACCGACATCGTGCAGCGCCAGAACGAGCTGATCCTCAGCGGAAGGGACGGCGAGAAAGCGGCGGAGGTCATACGGGAGCTTCTGGGCATCATCGAGAACGGAGAGACCCTGGACGCCCAGAAGGTCAACTACGTGATCAGCCTGAGCAACAAAGGGATCTCCTATCGGGAAAGCAATTTCAACAAGGACGTCATATGCTTCACCCACCGGGGAAAGCCCATAAAGCCCAAGACCATGGGACAAACCCTGTATGCCAGGAGCATCAGGACTCACGATCTCACCTTCGGCATAGGCCCGGCGGGAACGGGAAAGACCTACCTGGCGGTGGCCATGGCCATCAATGCCTTCAAGAACAAGGAAGTGGAAAAGATCATTCTGGCCAGACCGGCGGTGGAGGCGGGAGAGCGTCTCGGCTTCCTGCCGGGAGACCTGCAGGAAAAGGTGGACCCCTATCTGCGGCCTCTTTACGACGCCCTCTACGACATCATGGGCCGGGAAACGGCCCTGCGGCTGAAGGAGAAGGAGACCATAGAGGTGGTCCCCCTGGCCTATATGCGGGGGCGGACCCTGGACAATTCCTTCATCATCCTGGACGAAGCCCAAAACACCACAAGGGAGCAGATGAAGATGTTCCTGACCCGCATGGGCTTCGGCTCCCGGGCGGTGATCACAGGGGACGTGACCCAGATAGACCTGCCCAAGGGAAAAACCTCGGGCCTGACAGACGCCGTAAAGGTGCTTCACAACGTGGAGGGCATAGACTTCTGCTTTCTGAAGGATTCCGATGTGGTGCGGCATTCTCTGGTCCGCCGCATCATCAACGCCTACGAAAGATTTGCCAGAGAAAACCCGGACAAGGAGGAGGAAGAATAAATGGAAGTCTTGTTCAGCGAGGAACAGCTGCCGCCGGCGGGCATTGCCGCCCTGATGGAGCGGGCTGCGGTCCTCTGCGGAGAAAGGGAAGGGCTGGACCCGGAGCGTCTCTCCGTGTCCGTCACCTTCGTGGACCGGGAGGAGATGCGAGAGCTGAACCGGCGCTTCCGGGGGAAAGACGCCGTGACGGACGTCCTTTCCTTTCCTCAGTACGGGGACCTGTCGGAAGCGGCGGCGGAAGGGACCCTCTGTCTGGGAGACGTGGTCCTCTGCCCGGAACAGGCCATCTTGCAGGCGGACGATTACGGCCATTCGCCAGAACGGGAAATGACCTACCTCTTTGTCCACGGCATGTTCCACCTTCTGGGTTACGATCACCCGGAGGGAGAGCCTGAGGAAGCCATGCGGGCGGCGGAGGAAGAGATCATGGACAAGCTGGGACTGAGCCGGCAGGAGTGAAGAAGGGACCGCCTGCGGGCC
>JAUNBO010000027.1 GCA_030527065.1 Bacillota bacterium
CCGCTGAGAAAAGGGAGGTTGTGGCATGGCGAAGCTTTTTGGAAAGCAGTACACAAAAGAGGAATTGCTGCGGAAGGTGGGAGACATTTCCCAGCTTTGCGGCGTGAAGCTCCTGGAGCTGCAGGAGGGCCGGAGCCAGGGCGTCAGGCTGGCCCGGTTCTGGACGGGAAGCGGCCTGGAATTCGACGTCAATCTGAGCCGGGGCATGGGCCTGGGAGCCTTTCGGTATAAAGGAGTTCCCTTTGCCTGGACCTCCGCCACCGGGGACGTCCATCCCGCCTATTATGAGCCGGAGGGCGGCGGTCTGGACAGAAGCTATGCCGGCGGCCTTATGCACAACAGCGGCCTGAGGCAGGTGGGAGCGCCCTGCGAGGACCAGGGGGAGGCTCTGGGACTTCATGGCCGGATCTCCAATCTGCCGGCGGACAATGTCTGGGCCGACGGCTACTGGGAAGGAGATGAATACATCCTCTTCGTCCGCGGAAAGGTAAGGGAGGTAAGCGCCCTGGGAGAGAACATGGTGCTGACCCGCACCGTGTCCGTCCGGCTGGGCGGCAGCGAGGTATCCCTGGAGGATACCGTGGAAAACGCCGCTCCCACAGCCGGGCCCCATATGATACTCTACCATACCAACTACGGCTTTCCCCTCATAGACGCCGGGACAAGGCTGATCATCCCTTCCCGCAGAGTGGTGGACGCCGACGGCGGCGGAGAGGTGCCGCCGGACCGTTACGGCGTTTACGGGGAGCCTGCTCCCGACGCCGGCGCCCAGATCTATTTCCACGATACGGCGGCCAAAGACGGCTGGAGCGGATATGTGGTGGCCAACGATAAGCTGGGCCTGGGCCTGCAGGTCCGCTATGAGAAGAAAAATCTGCCGGAGCTGGTGAACTGGGTGGACCAGGAAAGCGGGCGGAACGTGGTGGAGGTGGGCCCCTCCAACTGCAAGTGCTTTGGCAGGGCCGCCGAGAGAGCGGCGGGGACCCTGCACATGATGGAGCCCGGAGAAGTGAGGGATTATAAGCTCCGCTTCAAGGTGCTGGACGGCAGAGCGGAGATAGAAGAAGCCGAAAAGCTGTTGAAATAGGAAAAGAGGGAAGGATTATGGACAAGGAAAAGAAAGCTTATCTGGAAAAGCAGGCCGTGGAGGTGCGGAAATGCATTTTCCGGGCCATCGGTGCAGCGGGGCAGGGCCATATAGGCGGCTGTCTCTCCGTGGCGGATCTCACCACCGCATTGTACTTTCACATTCTGAACGTGGACCCTGAAAATCCCAGAATGGAAGGCAGGGACAGAGTGGTCCTCTCCAAAGGCCATGCGGGCCCGGCGCTCTACGCCACCCTGGCCCTGAAGGGCTATTTCCCCGTGGAAGAGCTGGATACGCTGAATCAGCCTCACACCAATCTGCCCAGCCACTGTGACATGACCAAAACCCCCGGCATAGATATGACGGCGGGCTCTCTGGGACAGGGCCTGGCCTGCGCCGTGGGCATCGCCAAGGCGGCCAAAATGTGCGGAGGCAAGGAATATATCTACGCCGTCATAGGGGACGGAGAGAGCCAGGAGGGCTCCATCTGGGAGGCTTCCATGGCGGCGGCCCACTATAAGCTGGACAATCTCATCGTCTTTCTGGATTACAATAAGCTGCAGATAGACGGGCCGGTGGCGGAGGTGATGAGCCTGGGAGATCCGGCGGAAAAATGGAAAGCCTTCGGATTCAAGGTCTTTGAAGCGGACGGCCACAATGTGGAAGCCATAGTGGATACGGTGGCGGAAGCCAAAAAAGAGCAGGACGGCAGGCCGGTGATGATCGTGCTGCACACGGTAAAAGGAAAAGGCGTCAGCTTTGTGGAAGCCGCCGGCGTGGGCAACCACAGCATGCCTCTCTCCGCAGAGCAGGTGGCGGCAGCCGTGGCGGAGCTGGACGGGGAGGTGAAATAACATGGCAGAGATGAGAAAAGTCATGTGCGAAAGCATCATAGAAGAAATGAAGAAGAACGATAAGATCGTGGTGATCAACTCGGACCTGGGGAAGGCCAACGGGACCCTGCCCATTGCCGATGTATTCCCGGACCGGCTCTTCGATGCAGGAGTGGCGGAGCAGAACATGGCCGCCGTGGCGGCAGGGATGGCCTCCTACGGCATGGTGCCCATCATCAACAGCTTCTGCGCCTTTGCCACCCGCCGGATCTGCGATCAGGCCGCCATCTCCATCGCCTACGCCGGACAGAATGTGAAGATCATCGGCACGGACCCGGGTATCACCGCCGAACTCAACGGCGGCACTCACATGACCTTTGAGGACATTGCCGTCATGCGGAGCATCCCCAACATGGTGATCATGGAGCCCTGCGACGAAGCGGAGCTGCGGCAAATGATCGCCGCCATGTGCGAATACGAAGGCCCTGTCTATATGCGTCTTTACCGGAAGGTGACGGAGCCGGTCCATGGGGAAGATTACCGCTTCCGGATGGGCAAGGCGGACGTGCTGAAAGAGGGCAGGGACGTCAGCGTGATCTGCTCCGGCATCCTGGTGCAGGAGGCCCTGGCCGCAGAGAAAGAGCTGGCGGCCAAGGGCATAGACGCCGAGATCATAAACATCCACACCATCAAACCCATAGACCGGAAGGCCATAGTGGATACCGCCCGCAAGACCGGCGTCCTGGTGACTGCGGAAAACCACAACATTTTAGGCGGCCTGCGCTCCGCCGTGGCTGAGGTCGTCACCGAGGAATCTCCGGTGAAAATCTACCCCGTGGGCGTGAACAACCTCAAGGGAGAGGTGGGCAAGCTGGCCTATCTGAAGGAGCAGTTCGGCCTCACCGCCGGGGCCATCGTCGCCGCCGCCGAAAAGGCCGTGGCGGGGAAATAGAAAGCCCAGGGTCTGGTTTGCAGAAGCCTGACCCTTCTGTGTGAAAAGCCGGAGGCTGCCTCAAAACACCGGGGCAGCCTCCGGCTTTTCCGCGGAAGGTAATGTCTCCATGTCAGATGCAGAAAGCGGCATAGAGCGGGATGGATTTCAGCCCGTCCTTTTCCCCAAAGTTTTTAAGAGACAGCCGAATGCAGCAGGCGGGTTTGTAGGTCCCCCTAAATACGCTGAGGCTGCGCGAGCGGACGTTCTCTCCCTTTTTGACCTCGACGCCGATAATCTGTTTACCCTTTTGCAGAATATAGTCCAGCTCTGCCTTGCCGCCGCTTTCCCAATAATAGAGCTCATAGCCGAGGGCGGCCAGCTGCTGCGCCACATAGTTTTCCGTCACGGCGCCCATAAAAGTGTTGCCCTCTCCGGAGAGGACCGTCTGCTGGGAAATGCCGGACTTCATCACAAGAAGGCCTGTGTCGGCCATGTAGAGTTTAAAGGACGAGAGGTCGGCATAGACAGAGACCGGCTCTGTCGCCTGTGTGATTTTCTGACACTTCAGCACCACGCCGGCAAGACTCAGCCATTCGATGGACGCACCGAACAGCGATGCGCTTCCGCCGCGCTGCACGACCTTGTACTGGAACTTTTTATTCTCCTTTGCAAGCTGCGCGGGGATGGAGTTGTAGCAGGCGCGGATCTTTACACTGTCGCCGGCGCTGGCATACTTCGCCATGTCCGCAATGTAATGGTCCAATATTTCGCTTTGGACCAGCGGTACGTCGAGGAAGCTGCCGTTTTTCAAAAAGGCGTTGATGCACGCCGGCATGCCGCCTACGACCAGATACTCGCGGTAGAGCTCGGTGGCTTCCGCATGCAGGGTCTCCGGCAATGGTTCCATGCGGTCAAAGGAAGCTCGTATCTCGCCGCAGAGAAGCTCCTTCCTCCGTGCCCACAGGTATTCCTCAAAGTCGAGGGCGTGGAGCGTCAGGGTCTCCACCTTGCCCACAGGGAAGGAGTAATGCTCCCGGTTGATGGCGACGCCAAGCAAACTGCCTGCGGCGGCAATGTGGTACTCAGGCGTCTCCTCACAGAAATACTTGAGCGAAGTCAGCGCCCGTTCGCAGGACTGGATCTCGTCAAGAATGATCAGCGTCTCGCCGGGGATGATGCGCTCGCCGGTGGACGCCTCTAAATAACGCAACAGCTTTTCCGGTGAGATATTATCTCCGAAATACGCAGCCACGCTCAGATTGGTCTCCAGATTGATGTAGACGGTATTCTTAAAGTGCCCTGCGCCGAACTCCCGCAGCGTATGGGTCTTGCCGACTTGTCTTGCCCCGTTGATGAGCAACGGCATCCGCCCCGGCTTATCCTTCCACGCTAAAAGCCGCGCTTCTATTTTACGTTTCATATCCATCACCTCACGGCATCAGTTTAGCCGATGCCGATAGTTAAGTCAAGAAAAATACGACAAACAAATATTATTTCGAACTTAACTGCAATTTGGCCATAAAAAACTATCTTTAGCAGTAGTTTTCTTTCGTCTTCTGCGGGATGCCCGTCTTGTGATATCCCGTTGGTGCGCATGGTTCAGCTTTCAAAGCAGGGGCGTCATATAGAGGGGCAGGTATACGAAGCCGTCTTCTTCCTTCAAATCGCTTGTATGCAGCACATAGGGGATATGGGTTTGTTCTGCATACTTTGCCTTGAATTTGCGCAGAGAGGTGAGCGTATAGTTTTTGCCGGACTTGACCTCTATGGGGGAAATGTTATGCCTGTTGCTGATTTTGCTCTTTGCGATCAGAAAATCGATTTCCATGCGGGAACGGCTGTCATTTCTTGAGGAGTTGGAATAGAAGTACAGCTTATGTCCGCCGGCAGTCAGCATTTGCGCTACAATGTTTTCCATGATCATGCCTTTGTTGAGCTCCAGCTTGTCAAACAGCAGTTTTTTGTAGATCTCTTCGCTTACGATGCCGTTTTCATCAAAGGCATGGCTGATGAGCAATCCTGTATCCGCCATATAACATTTGAGAGTCATGCGGTCCCGGTTCAGCTTCAGACCAACATTCGGTTCGGTGGAGTTGTAGCAGATATTCACAATCATGGCGTCGTCCAGCCAGAAAAGTGCATCTTCATAATTGCGCAGGCGGGCTTCCTTTTTTAAGGACGACAGCTTGAAGCGTTTTTCGTTTTTTTGCAGTTGTGAGGGGATCTCGTCAAAAATGCTTTCGACTTTCATTTCATATCCTTCGGCGTGCTTGATGATATCCGCACGATACAGGGTCAGGATATCCCGCTTCACAAGATCCACTTTGTCGAAATCCTGGGTGTCCGCATATTCCCGGACCGCCTGGGGCATGCCCCCTACGATCATATACTTGCGGAAGCAGTCCATTGCCCGCCGGTGCATGGCCTGGCCCATGGGCTGCATTTCCGTAAAGCACCTTTTGATTATGCCCATAAGGGTATCGTTGCCCAGCGCCCACAGGAATTCTTCAAAGTCCATGGGGTGCATTTTGATGTGCCGTTCTTCCGAAGGGATCATAATGTCTTTGACATTCTTCTTGATGGTCATCAAAGAGCCGGTTTCCAGATAGTCATAACGCCCGTCGGCCACAAGGTATTTGATGGCGGCTCTGGCTTTCGGAAACATTTGGACCTCGTCAAAAATAATGAGGGATTCATGCTCATACAGCTTTACATTGTAATAGCCGGACAGGTACATGAACAGGGTATCCAGGTCGTTCAGATAATGGATAAACAAGTCTTTGACGTCGTCGCCGACCCGGTTGAAATCTATGAGGATGTACGTTTTATATTCCGCCCGGGCAAATTCCTCTGCGATATAGCTTTTGCCAACACGGCGGGCGCCGTCTATCAGCAAGGCCGTTCTTCCAGCGCTCTCACGTTTCCATCTGAGCAAATCATCGTATATCTTCCGCCTCACCGGCTTATTCCCCCCTTAAATATCCGAAAGTCAATGATATCTGCAATTTCACATTAGCACGAAATCAAGATTTTTGCAATGCTTATTTTGCACGAAATCAAGATTTTTATACCCAATGTTTTTACACAAAATCAAGATTTTAAAGCACATTAAAGCAGAGAAGCACAGTTGAATTTGTGCGGCGTCATCAGGAAACGAACCATATTCGGTTCACTCCGGAGCAGGGAATGATTTATATTGAGTTCAAAAGGCTGCGGCAATTCGCTAAAGCGGCGGGGCGGCCCGGCATATTTGCGCCTTTTCAAAGGCGATGTTGCTTCCGGAAGATTCCCGGATTTGGCACAGGTTTTGCGTACATAATAATGGAAGAGTAAGTTCTTTTGGCCTTCAAAGGAAACGGCTGAAAAATATTTGTTTTAGAAACGGGAGGAAGCGAGATGAAAAAAGGATGCCCTTATGGGACCCACAGAGTTCTGGAGCCGAAGGGGGTGCTGCCCCAGCCGGCGGAGAAGATCGATAACACCATGGAAATTTACGACAACGAGGTCCTCATCGATGTTCAGACTTTGAACATCGATTCCGCCAGCTTCACACAGATAGAGAAGCAGGCCGGCGGCAACGTGGAGGAGATCAAGAAAATCATGAAGGGCCTGGTGGAGAAGCAGGGCAAGCACAAGAACCCTGTCACCGGCTCCGGCGGCATGCTCATCGGCACGGTGAAGGAAATCGGACCGGCCCTGGCCGGCAAGACAGACCTGAAGGTGGGAGACAAGATCGCCACCCTGGTCTCCCTTTCCCTTACGCCCCTTGTCATTGACGAGATCTACGAGGTCCGGCCGGACATCGACCAGGTGGATATAAAGGGCCAGGCCATCCTGTTTGAAAGCGGCATTTATGCCGTCCTGCCGGAGGATCTGCCGGAAAACCTGGCCCTGTCCGTCCTGGATGTGGCCGGCGCCCCTGCCCAGACGGCCAAGCTGGTAAAGCCCGGCGACACGGTGGTGGTCATCGGCGGCGGCGGCAAATCCGGGCTGCTGTGCCTGTATGAGGCCAAGAAGCGGGCCGGCGTCACCGGCAAGGTGATCTGCGTGGGCGGCAGCGAAAAGAGCACGGACCGGGCCCGGAAGCTGGGGCTGGCCGACGAGTATTTTGCCGCCGACGCCACCGACGCCGTGGGCATGTACAACAAGATAGCGGAGCTGACCGGGGGCAAGCTGGCGGATATCGTCATCAACTGCGTCAATATCCCCAACACGGAGATGGCCAGCATTCTTGCCTGTAAGGACGGTGGCCTGGTGTACTTCTTCAGCATGGCCACCAGCTTCACCAAGGCGGCCCTGGGAGCCGAGGGCGTGGGCAAGGACGTGACCATGATAGTGGGCAACGGCTACACCAAGGGCCATGCGGCCATTTCTCTCCAGGTGCTCCGGGAGTCTCCGGCCCTGAGAGAGCTGTTCACTGAAATGTACGCATAAAAAGGCGTGAAGGAGAGGGAAAATGAGAAGAAACTGGAAAGAGACAGAGCTCTGGAAAGACGTGACAGAGGAGCAGTGGAACGACTGGACCTGGCAGGTGGAGAACCGCATCGTGGATGTGGAGCAGCTGAAGAAGGTCATCAACCTGACGCCGGAAGAAGAGAAAAACATCAATGAAGTGACCCGGCAGTTCCGCCTGGGCATTACCCCTTATTACGCTTCCCTGATGGATCCCGACGATCCCCGCTGCCCCGTGCGGATGCAGGCGGTGCCGGTGCTGGCGGAGACCCACAGGAGCGAGGCGGACATGTTGGACCCCCTGCATGAGGACGAGGATTCCCCTGCGCCGGGCCTGACCCACAGATATCCGGACCGGGTGCTGTTCCTGATCACGGACCAGTGCTCCATGTACTGCCGCCATTGCACCCGGCGGCGGCTGGCGGGAGAGACCGACGGGGCCAGAAGCAGAGAAGACATCGATAAGTGCATAGACTATATCCGCAGGACCCCGGTGGTCCGGGATGTGCTCCTTTCCGGCGGTGACTGCCTGCTGGTCAGCGACGAGACCCTGGAATACATCATCAGCCAGCTCAGGCAAATCCCCCATGTGGAGATCGTCCGGCTGGGCTCCAGGACGCCGGTGGTGATGCCCATGCGCATTACCGACAAGCTGTGCGGGATATTGAAAAAGTATCACCCCATCTGGCTCAACACCCATTTCAACCATCCCAAGGAAATGACGGCGGAGGCGGCGGAGGCCTGCCGGAAGCTGGCGGACGCCGGCATCCCCCTGGGCAATCAGACCGTCCTTCTGAGAGGCGTCAACGACTGCGTCCACATCATGCGGGATCTGGTCCATACGTTGGTAAAAAACCGGGTGCGGCCCTACTACATCTATCAATGCGATCTGTCCCTGGGCATAGAGCATTTCCGGACGCCGGTATCCAAGGGCATAGAGATCATAGAAGGCCTCCGGGGCCACACCTCCGGCTATGCGGTGCCCACCTTTGTGGTGGACGCCCCCGGCGGCGGCGGCAAGACGCCGGTGATGCCTCAGTATGTGATCTCCCAGACGCCGGATAAGGTGATCCTCCGCAATTACGAGGGAGTCATCACCACCTACACGGAGCCGAAGCATCAGGAAGAGATCCCCTGTACCTGCGATTACTGCACAGGCAAGAAGACTTACCACTATGAAGGCGTGGCGGGGCTGGCCCAGGGCGAAAGGATGTCCATGGAGCCTCAGGACCTGCTGCGGCATAAGCGGAACAAGAAATAGAAATGGAGGCCGGCGTCCCCGGACAAATTTCCGGGGACGCCGGCAGAGGACGCCCGGGCAGGGTCTCCTGTCCGGGGCAGAAGGGCCGTTTCCGGCGGTCCTCCGAGAGGGGAAGCATGAGTCTGATCCGGCAGCTGGCAGAAAAGTATAAGATGGTCTCCATTGTGGGAATGGCCAAGAACGCAGGAAAGACCACCACCCTGAATTATCTCATTGATCAGGCCATGGACTGGGACGTCTCTCTGGGCGTCACCTCCACAGGCCGGGACGGGGAGACGGTGGACCTGGTGACGGGGACGGAAAAGCCCCGGGTCTTTGCCGACGCCGGTACCATCGTATCCGTGCCGGTGCAGCTTTACGACCTGGCCCAGGCCGGCATGGAGATCCTCCGCATGACCCGGTATTCCACGGCCCTGGGGCAAATGATGCTGTGCCGGGTGGCGGAGAGCGGTTATGTGCAGATCGCCGGGCCGCCGGCCACGGCGGACCTTCGGGCCCTGTGCCTGGAAATGCTGGGGCTGGGGGCGGAGCTGGTGCTGATAGACGGCGCCATAGACAGGAGAGCCATAGCGGACCCCACTGCCTCCGACGCCATCATTCTGGCTACGGGGGCGGTCCTTTCCCGCCGCATGGATAAGGTGGTGGAGCAGACCCTTCATGTGACAGAGCTTTTCCGCCTGCCGGAGCTGCCTCCGGGAGAGCTCCGGGGAAAGATGGAGGACGCCCTGGCCGCAGACAGGATCGCCATCCTGAAAAAAGACGGGCTCCATTTCCCCGCCATGAGCACGGGACTGGCGGGCAGCAAGTTCCTGGATGAAGCCATAGACGACGACACCCGCTGCGTCTACCTGCCGGGGGCCCTTACCCTCAGCGTCGTCAGCGACATCCATCCGGCCAAGCTGAAGAAGGTCCTTTTCGTGCTGAAGGACCCCACCCGCATTTTCATAGACCCCAAGACCTGGAGAACTCTGCGGAAAAAAGGCTTTCAGCTCCGGGTCCTGAAAAATATAGAGATCGCGGCGGTATCGGTGAACCCCTATTCGCCGGCAGGCTATTCCTTCGACCATGAAGCGCTTTTGAACGCCATGCAGGAGGCCCTGCCCCAGATCCCCGTGATAGATGTGAAAGCGCCCAGGGGAACGTCCGTATGAAGAAGAGGCGGGGCCGAAGGGGGACGGCAGAAGAAGCCGGAGCCCGGGCATGCCGCCGGAACAGCGAGAGCGGGAAGGGATTGCAATGAGACTCTGCAACGCCAAAACCAGGAATGAAACCGGCTTCGACCACGTCCTCAGAAGCCTTCGCCTGCTCACGCCCTTTGGGAAAAAGGCCCTGAAGGAGTACAAGCCCTTTGCGCCGGGGCAGGAGGAAGAGCTGGAAAGAGAGCTTTTCCTGGTGGAACAGGCCCGGCAGATGCTTCTCACGCAAAGCAGCCATACGGACGCTTTGGTGGAAGTATGCAAGGAGATGAAGGACAATTCCTTCACCATAGAGCGAAGCGGCAAGGACGTGCTCTCGGTGGTGGAGCTCTTTGAGATCAAATCCCTGCTGCTGCAGCTGGAAAAGATCCGGGAATCTCTCGGGGCCATGGATATGGAGCTGCCGCCGGAATTTCTGCCGGAGGACGCCACATCGCTCCTGGACGCCCTGGACCCCACCGGGGAGCGCATCAACACCTTTTATATCTACGATGCCTTTTCGGAGATCCTGGCGGAGCAGCGGAAGAGCAAGCGGGAGCTGGAGGTGGCGATCCGCCGGCAGCAGAAAGAGACCAAGGGACGGCTGGAAGCCCAATACGGCATTTCCATGACTCCGGCCTTTGAGCTGATGGTGAGCAAGGCGGACCGGGGGGCTCTGGAGCGGGCCATGGGGATCCCGGAGCTGGTCCTGCAGGACGAGGATTATATGACGGCGTCCTTCAAATTGCGCAAGACGCCGGAGATCTATGAGCTGAGAAAACGCCTGGAGGTGCTGAACGACGCCATAGAGGGGGAGGAGCTGCGGATACGGGAAGAGCTTTCTCTGCAGGTCCGGGACCACAAGGGGATCCTGCGGCAAAGCTGCGCCAGAGTGGGCCGGCTGGACCTGAATATGGCCAAGGCCCATTACGCCCTGAGCCATCAATGCGTGAAGCCGGAGATCTCCCGGGAGCATGTGGTGGAGCTGACGGAGGGCCGTCACCTGATGGTAGAGGAGATCCTGCAGGGGAAGGGGAAGGCCTTCTGCCCCATCACCATCCGGCTGCAGGACGGAGTGGCCTGCATCACCGGCGCCAATATGGGCGGCAAGACCGTCTCCCTGAAAATGACGGGCCTTTGCGCCTTGCTGGCCCAGTATGGATTTTTCGTTCCCTGCCGGGAGGCCCGCATAGGGCTTTCCTCTTACGTCCATATCCTGGTGGGAGACAGCCAGAATGTGCAAAGAGGCCTGTCCAGCTTCGGCAGCGAGATGGAGGAGCTGAAGGACATTCTGGATCAGAGCAAGGCAAAGACTCTCCTGCTCATAGATGAGATCGCCAGCGGCACCAATCCCCTGGAGGGCATGGCCCTTACCAAAGCCCTGGTGGATTATCTCAGCGAAAGGCCCTTCATCAGCCTGGTCACCACTCATTTTGACAACGTGGCTACGGGCAAGGTGAAAAATCTCCAGGCCAGGGGCCTGGCGGACGCAGACTTTGACAAGCTGGTCCGGGAGATCCGCTATGCCAACCGGCGGGAGCGGATAGAGATCATAGGGAGATACATGGATTACCGCCTCTATGAGGTGGAAAAAAACCAGGAGATCCCCAAGGAAGCCCTGAACATCGCCAGAATGCTGGGCATACAGGAAGAGATCCTGGAAAGGGCGAAAAATATAATAGAAGGAAAGGATGAGCAATGAAAAGCAAGCTGAATCTGGATCCAAAGGTGATCGACAGCGCCAGGTCCTGCGCCGGGCGCATTGCCGCCGATATGCAGAAGTTCATAGACCGGCACACCACCGTGAGCACAGAGCGGACGGTGGTGCGTCTCTTAGGCATAGACGGCGTGGACGATGTGGAGAATCCTCTGCCCAACGTGGTGGTGGACGCCATCAAGGACGGGGGCGGCCTTTCCCGGGGCGCCGCCTACTGGATCGGCAACGCCATGGTGCAGACGGGCCATTCCCCCCAGGAGATAGCGGAGAAAATGGCCCTGGGGCAGCTGGACATCATGAAGCTGCCCACAGTCTCTGCGGAGGAGGCCCGGGAGAAGGTCATGCCCGTGGTGCTGGAGGCCCTGAAGAAGATCCGCACCCAGACCGAAAAGAGGAACGAGTATCTGGCCACCATAGGAGAGGGGAAACAGCCCTATCTGTATGTCATTGTGGCTACCGGGAACATTTACGAGGACATCGTCCAGGCTCAGGCGGCGGCCAGGCAGGGTGCGGACATCATCGCCGTCATCCGGACCACGGCCCAGAGCCTTCTGGACTACGTGCCCTACGGCCCCACCACGGAAGGCTTCGGCGGCACCTACGCCACCCAGGAGAATTTCCGCCTGATGCGGAAGGCCCTGGACGAGGTGGGAGAAGAGGTGGGCCGCTACATCCGCCTCTGCAATTACAGCTCCGGCATGTGCATGCCGGAAATCGCCGCCATGGGAGCCATAGAACGGCTGGATGTGATGCTCAACGACGCCCTGTACGGCATACTGTTCCGGGACATCAACATGCAGCGGACCCTGGTGGATCAGTTTTTCTCCCGGGTCATCATCGGCTACAGCGACATCACCTTCAACTCCGGCGAGGACAATTATCTGACCACCGCAGACGCCTTTGAAGAGGCCCACACGGTGCTGGCTTCGCAGTTTATCAACGAACAGTTCGCCGTGCTGGCGGGCATAAAGGAAGAGCGCATGGGTCTGGGGCACGCCTTTGAAATGGACCCCACCATAGAGGACGGCTTTCTCTACGAGCTGGCCCAGGCGGTGATGGCCCGGGAAATCTTCCCCAGGGCGGCGCTGAAATACATGCCTCCCACCAAGTTCATGACGGGGAACATCTTTATGGGTCACATCCAGGACGCCCTGTTCAATCTGGTGGCGGTCTGGTCCCGTCAATCCCTGCAGCTGCTGGGGATGTTGACGGAGGCCATCCATACCCCACACCTTCAGGACCGGATGCTCTCCATAGAGAACGCCTCATATATCTTCAACAACGCCCGGCATCTGGGCGAAGAGGTGGAATTCAAGGAGGGCGGCATCATCCAGCGGCGTGCCCAGACCGTGCTGGCGGAGGCCGACAAGCTTCTCCATCAGGTGGAAGCGGAGGGGCTCTTCTCCACCATAGAGAAGGGCATCTTCGGCGGCGTGAAGCGGGCCAGAGACGGCGGCAAGGGCCTGGCCGGGGTCTGCGTGAAGGACGATCAATACTTCAATCCCTTTATTCCCCTGATGATGGGAGGTGCAAAATGATGGACGGAAAAACAGCGGCCACAGCGGCGGTGGATCTGACCAGGGTGAAGCCCTACGGGGACACCATGAACGACGGCATGATGCAGCTTTCCTTCACTCTGCCCATTCCCCACGGGGAAGAGGCGGAGGAAGCGGCCCGGATTCTGGCCCGGAAGATGGGCCTGGACGAGCCTAACGTCACCTGTGCCAAAGACCTGGGGGTGGGCTACACCTTCTTTGTCGTCTACGGGAAATGCCAGCACACTGTGGACTACACCACCATCCAGGTGAGCAAGGTGGAGGTGGAGACCATGGACCGTCTGGAGTGCGAGAAATACATCGCCGACAACATCAAGCGGCCCGTGGTCATAGTGGGCGCCTGCAGCGGCACCGACGCCCATACGGTGGGCATAGACGCCATTATGAACATGAAGGGCTTCCACGGCCATTTCGGTCTGGAACGCTACAAGGGGATAGAGGCCATCAACATGGGCAGCCAGGTCCCCAACGAGACTCTCATCGCCAAGGCCATAGAGGTGAAGGCCGACGCCATTCTGGTGTCCCAGGTGGTGACCCAGAAGGACGTCCACATCCAGAACCTGACGGAGCTGGTGGAGCTGCTGGAAGCGGAGGGCCTCAGAGACAAGGTGGTGCTGGTCTGCGGCGGGCCCCGGATCTCTCACGAGCTGGCCCAGGAGCTGGGCTACGACGCCGGCTTCGGGGCTCATTCCTACGCAGAGGACGTGGCTTCCTTTGTGCTGACGGAAATGGTAAAAAGAAACATGCAGTAAAGGAGCGGGAGAAGCTTTCTCCTGTACTGAAGGCTGTAACAAAGATAAATCGGAAGGGAGCAATGGAAATGAAAGACAAACTGAAAACTGCCGACGAGGCGGTATCCGTTATCCAGGACGGCGCCACCATCATGGTGGGAGGCTTTATGGCGGTGGGGACCCCGGAGATCCTCATAGACGCTCTGGTGCGCCGGGGGGTGAAGGACCTGACCATCATCGCCAACGACGCCGGCGTGCCCGGAAGGGGTGTGGGAAAACTCCTGACCGCCGGGCAGATCAAGACTCTCATCGCCTCTCATGTGGGGCTGAACCCGGAGGTGGCCCAGCGGATGAACACCGATGTGGAAGCGGATAAGCTGGAATGCATCCTGGTGCCCCAGGGGACCCTGGCGGAGCGCATCCGGGCGGCGGGAGCCGGTCTGGGAGGCTTTCTGACGCCTACGGGGGTAGGGACCATAGTGGAGGAGGCGGACTATGTGGACCGCAGGATGACGGTGGACGGGAAGGATTACCTGCTTGTGAAGCCTCTGCGGGCGGACTTCGCCTTTATCCGGGGCTCTGTCACCGATAAATTCGGCAACACGGTCTATTACGGCACCACCCGGTCCTTCAATCCCATGATGGCCACGGCGGCGGAGCATGTGATCGTAGGGGCCTGCGAGGTGGTGGAGATCGGGGACATAGACCCCAACCACGTGGTGACCAGCGGGATCTTTGTGGATACGATAGTAGGAGGGGAAAAACCATGGCAGGAATAGATGCGAAGGAAATCATCGCCAGGAGAGTGGCGAAGGAGCTGAAGGACGGAGACGTTGTGAATCTGGGGATCGGCCTTCCCACAATGGTGGCCAATTATCTGCCGGAGGGCGTGGACATCGTTTTGCAGTCGGAAAACGGCATCATGGGCATGGGGCCTGCGCCGGAGGAGCATGAGAAGCATCCGGACATCATCAATGCGGGGGCCCAGTACGTTACGGTGAAGCCCGGCGCCATGTTTTTCGACAGCGCCACTTCCTTCGGGATCATCCGGGGCGGCCATGTGGACGCCACCATTCTGGGGGCCCTGGAGGTAGATAAGGAAGGGAATCTGGCCAACTGGATCGTGCCGGGGAAGATGGTGCCGGGAATGGGCGGAGCCATGGACCTGGTGGTGGGAGCCAGGAAGGTGATCATCGCCATGCAGCACACCCAGAAGGGGAAGCATAAGATCCTGGAAGCCTGCACCCTGCCCTACACCGCTGTGAAGGTGGTGGACATGATCGTAACGGAAATGGGAGTGATGGAGGTCAGCGGCAAGGGCATTGTCCTGACGGAGCTCAACCCGGAATACACCGTGGAACAGATCCAGGAAGCCACGGGCTGCAAGCTCATAATCAGCCCGGAGCTGAAGGA
>JAUNBO010000188.1 GCA_030527065.1 Bacillota bacterium
TTCCGGAACTTTCGGAACCGCTTCGCTTGCAGCCATAGCCGCTTCCGCCGCAGGCGGCGCCTCTTCGTGTGCGGCAGCCGGCTTTTCTTCTTCCGGTCCATTCGTATGCACAGCCGCCGGCGCAATCGTTTCCGGGGCTTCCGGAGCCTCTTCATGTGCGGCGGCCGGCTTTTCTTCTTCCGGCTCGTTCGTATCCACAGCCGTCGGCGCAATCGCTTCCGGGGCTTCCGGAGCCTCTTCATATGCGGCAACCGGCGCTCCGGCTCCCGCTGCTCCCATAGCTGCAATTGCAGCCGCCCCCACTGCGGCCCCCGGGACCGCATCCTGCCACAAATGCCGGCGCAGGGTCTCGTTATCCCCGATGACCGGGGCGGATTCCCGTCCCCGGATCCGTTCATATTCCTTATCCAAAAGCTTTTGAAACTCTTCGTTCTTCTTGCTGAAGGTGTAAAACCGTTCCGTTTTCCTCTCTTCCGAAGCCCAGCGCCCCAGCGAGGGGGTCTCTTCCGGCCCCTTCCCGGACAGGGCTCCGATTTCCTCCACGGAAGCCGGCGCTCCCGTTTCGGCCAGCTCCCCGGCCTCCGGCAGGATCAGGGTCTCCGGGGGATTTTCCTCGTCCGCCGTCTCCTGCAGCTCCGGCAGCAAAAGCTCCAGATCCGAGTCCGGAAAATCCAATTCCGGACTGAGAGATGACTCCGGCGCTCCTTCTTCCGCTGCCCGGGCCTGCTCCGCCTCCGCCCTCTCTATTTCTTCCCTGAGGAAGCGTTCTATGGGATCTTCCTCCGCCTCCCCGGCATTTTCCTGCAGGGGCGGTTCCCCGGCGGCTCCGTCGTTTTCCAGCCCCCAGTGAAAATCTATATCCTCCGTCCTCTTCGGCTTGGGAAAGTTGTAGACGTTCCATTTGAATTCCGTGGTGTTCCGGTTATCGGCGGCAGCGCCGCCGTCTGCTTCCTGCACAGCTTCCTCTGCGTCAGAGACTCCGGCCTCCCGGTTGTTTTCGTCTATGGGCGCCGCTGCGTCCGCAGCTTCCCTTTCCGTCCCGCACACACTGCAAACTGTTTCCGTTTCTTGCAAAGGGCTGCCGCACTTTTGACAGTACATGCATATCCTCCTTCTGTTACCGCAGAAAATCCAAAGCTTGTGGTCCTTATTATATTACAATCGGGCCGCAATAGCAATCTTTGTTTCGGGAAATGTGGTCTGGCCTGTGTTCCGCCGTTACTATTTATAGGGCGCCAGGGGGGCGGTTTGCCGGGCCTCCGCAGGACCAGCTAAGAATTTAAGGCGAGACGAACAAAGATGTTTGGTGTGAGAAAGATGTGGCACAGTTCTTGCCAATTTTTTAAGCAAGAACTGTGAACAGCATTTTCGAACCCAAACTCTGTGAGTTGAGCCGTAAAATTCTCTGGGACGAGGACAGACCGGCAAACCGTCCCCCTGACGCCCTATAAATAAGAACCCTGAAAAAGCGCAGGCCGCTCTTGCTTCCCTGCGCACAGATGGCTGCCGGCAAAGCCGGCAGCCATCTGCTCCTTACTGAGGGTTTTCTGCAGATTGCGCCATGACCGGACGGTCACGCCTTTTCCGCACAGAAGAAACTTATTTCCGGTGTTTCCGGGGCTCAGAGAACGAGGATGAATCTCATCAGCATCAGAGCGGTCTCCACTCTGGTGGCGCTGCCGCCGGGATCGAGTACCCCGTCGCCTTTGCCGGTGAGGATTTCTGTCTCCACGGCCCAGGCCAGAGCCTGAAGCGCGTAGTCTGCGGCGTCTTCCGCATCTCCGAAACGTTCCAGCCCGCCGGCCGGCACAGGAGAACCGGCGATGCGCCATAGCATGACAGCCAACTGCTCCCGTGTAATAGGCTCTTCGGGACAGGTGCCGTCGGAGATGTCATTTTCCATAGCCCATTCCATGCCTTTTTCATACCAAAGGCTGCCGCCGTCGGTCTCCTGAAGCTCCAGTCTGGCCAGCACCGTCCACAGCATGGCCCGGGTCATGGTGCCGTTGGGGTCAAAAATCCCATTTCCCACGCCTTGGAACAGTTCATGGGAGGTGGCGAAATCGATGCCGTCCCGTCCCCAGTGGCCTTGCGTATCCAGGAAGTCCTTTGGATTGTCCAGAAGGACAAGCTCCGCAGGCCCGTTCAGGTGGACGAGCATCTCCCCGTCCATAGCGATGGATTTCGGCAGAATGGTCTGGCTCCCGCCGCTTTCCTGCAGAGCGGCCACAGTGTTGAAACTGCCTCCGGCATAGCTTATATTGACCCGCACGCCCCCCGACACCCGGGGAACGCTGACATCGCCGGCGGTAACATCAAGTGCGATGAGCTGCCGCCCATTCTCATCCTCCTCCAATGTAGCCCGCACCGTTATCGCTCCGGCAGGGGAAATCAGATCGTCCTCTTCACCGCTTGCCACAAGGGTGGAGTCCAGGGAAGTGCTGATGTGGATGTCTCCGGCAGGGGCCGGCGCCGGAATATCACCGCCGTCGCCACCGCCTCCGCCGCCGCCCGGAGCCGGAGCCGGAGCCG
>JAUNBO010000028.1:0-8496 GCA_030527065.1 Bacillota bacterium
CCTTAAATTCTTAGCTGGTCCTGCGGAGGTCCGGCAAACCGCCCCCTGGCGCCCTTGAATAGTAACTGTTTGCCGGCGGCGGCGCGCCAGAAAACCTTGACAGAAATCCAACGCATGATAGAATCTGAGTACGAGGAGAAGAAGGAAGATGTTCAGCGGGGAGAAAATATCCTGGATAGAGGGGACGCCCATGGGCGTAACGGTAAGAAAAGTAGAATTCGTGGCGCCCCACATGCATGAAGACCTGATAGAGATCATCCTCTGCCTGTCGGGGACCATCAGGATTTCTTATTGCTTCGAAGAGTTCCGGCTGCAGCCGGGAGAATTCATTTTGGTGGACAAGGACGCACACTATTTATATGAAGGGGAAAACTGTATCTGCGCCACGTTTTATATAGACGAAAGGTATTTCGAGAAGAAATACCCCTATGCCCGGAGCCTGCTTCTGGTCTGTGAAGGCACGAAGGAAAGCCGGGTGCCCTGCAACACGTATCACCACAAATATCTGAAGGGGATGTTGCTGGCTGTGCTTTTATATATAAGTGGGGATGGGGAACGGGATGCGGATTACCGCAAAAACATCCTCCATGTTTCGGAAAAAATCGTGGAAACGCTGTTCAACTATTTCGATATCATATTCTGGTACAACCCCGGACTGAACATCAAGCCGGAGGCTCTGGAACGATATCGGAAGATGAACCATTATCTGCAAGAGCATTACAGCGAGCGGATCACCATTGAGGACCTGGCGGGAGAGTTCGGCCTCAGCAAGGCCTACGTATCGGAATTTCTCTCCGACGTCACCCTGGGCTTCCGAAGGATCCTGGGCTATATCCGGGTCAGCAATGCGGAAAAGTTGCTGTTCAAGACGAAAATGAACATGGCCAATATTTCGGCGGCCTGCGGCTTTTCCGATCCGAAATACTATTACAATACCTTCCGGGCCTGGTACAAATGCACCCCTTATCAGTTCCGCAGGAAGTATCTCAGCGAGATGGGCGTCGGCAACCGGGAAGAGATCCTGGCGTTTTCCGATGTGCGGGACACGCTGGGGGAAATGATGGAGCCCTATTTTACCGACATGTTCATTAAATAGGCCCGGCTCCCGGCCCCGGGTACGGGCACGGTCAGACGGGCAGGGAGACGGCAACGGCCGCGTCGCTCCTCATATCCGGTCGCAGAACACCTGCTGTTTTGCGGATTTTTTTCATGGGAAAAGCCATAAAACGTCATTGATGTGGTAGAAGATTTAGAGTATTCTCAAAAAAAGAGCGGGGAGGAAATCCGGAATGAAGGCAGATAAGGTTTTGAAAAACGGTAAGGTTTTTTCCGTTGCCGCAGACGGCAGCCGGATCAGCGGGAGCGCAGTGGCCATCGCCGGCGGGAAGATCGCGGCGGTGGGAGACTGGGAGGATATGCAGCCCTTCATGGAAGACTCCACAGAGATCATAGACTGCCGGGGAAACACCATATTGCCGGGGCTGTGCGACGCCCACTGCCATGCGGCGTGGACCGCCAGCTTTCACATCTCCTGCGATCTGTTCAATGTCTATTATGAAGACGGGGAAACGGCGGAAGACGTCATAGAAAAGTACAAAGACAGGGTGGCAAAGTACATCAGGGAGAACCCCGGGCATGAAATCATCCGGGGCATAGGTTGGAACCTGGCGCATTTCAACGGCTCCACCGGGGAAACCCGGCTGCCGTCCCGTCACGACCTGGACCGGCTGTCAACGGAGAAGCCCATCATTCTGGAATCCTATTGCCAGCACAACATCTGGGTCAATACCAAGGCCATTGAGATGGCGGGGCTGAGCGCCGCCACCGAAACGCCGGACAGCGGCAGGTTCACCCGGGAAAGGGACGGATACCCTGCGGGCATGTTTTCAGAGATGTCCGCCATAGACCTCATCAAAAAGGGCATAAAGAATTATGATTATACGGTGGAGCAGTACAAGGCCTCCTTCCTGAGATACCAGAAGGAGCTGGCGAACCTGTACGGCGTTACCCTGATACAGGATTGCTTATGCACGGAAAACGCCAGGCAGGCATACAAGGAATTGGCGGAGGAAGGGCGCCTGACGCTGCGGGTCCGGGGGGTCCATGCCATAGACCGGAGCACGGCGGAAGAGGACCTTCAGGCCCTGAGAGCGGCCAAAGGCAGCTGGGACGTGGGAGACCTGTATGGGATCCGGACGGCAAAGCTGTTTATGGAGGGGGAATTCTACATGCTGGAGCCCTTCGAGCCGGAGATACAGGAGACCCTGGGCAGGCCGGCGGATTATACCGGCTCGGCTTTCTGGACCCGGGAGGACGGGGCTTATTACATGGCGGAGGCCATGAAGGAGGGCCTGCAGGTGCACTTGCACGCCATGGGAGACGCGGCGGTAAAGCTGGCGGTGGACTGCATAGAAGACGCCAGAAAAATATGCCCGGGGACCGGACGGGACGTGGTGGCCCATGTGATGGCGGTGCCGGAGGATTACTATGAAAAGATGGGAAAGATGGGCCTGATCTGCGCCTGCCAGCCCAGATGGGCCGTTTACGATACGGATGTAGAGGATTTTTATATCCCTTATGTAGGGGCAAGGCGGGCCCTGAAGTTTTTCCCGATCGGGAAGCTTACCCGGGCCGGGTGCACGGTGGCTTATGGGACGGATTTTCCCGTCACGCCGCCCCCCAACCCCTTCCATGAAATACAGTGCGCCCTTACGAGAAGCGTTTTCAGGGATGCGCCGGATCACGAGAGATTCAAGGGCCGTGTCCTGGGGGTGCCGGAGGATTTGTATGCGGACTGCGTCGGGCTGTCCGAAGCCGTGAAGTCCCTGAGCTACAACGGCGCATACCAGATGTTCCTGGAGGAGATCACCGGCTCCATCGAGGTGGGAAAATCGGCGGATCTGGTGATCCTGCAAAGGGATCTGGAAAACACAGCGGCAGAGGAAATCTACGATACAAAGGTCGAAAAGACCATTTTCAAGGGAGAAGTGGTATATCAGAGCTGAGGAAAGGAATGGGTGAGATGACAGCGGATCTGGTGTTGAAAAACGGGAAGGTCTATTCTGTGGCCCTGGACGGCACTGTGACCAGAGGGCAGGCGGTGGCCGTCTGCGGCGGGAAAATCGCAGCGGTGGGCAGCAACGAAGAGGTAGAGGGGTACATAGGTGAGAACACCCGCATAGTGGATGCGGGAGGGAACACCATATTGCCCGGTTTTTGCGACGGGCATGTGCACGCCTCCTATTCCTCCAGCGCCCTGTTCGCCTGCAATCTTTTTATGCCGCCTCCGGAAAAGGGCGGCCGCCGGGCCCTGGTGGAGGCTTATCAGAAAGCGCTGACCGCATATATGGAGCAGCACCCGGAGGATCCCATCATCCGGGGAGCGGGCTGGAACTTAGGCTATTTCGGCCCCAATGTACAGGATTGGCCCACCAGGGCGGACCTGGACGCCATCTGCCCGGATAAGCCCATGGTTTTGGAATCCTTCTGCCAGCATCACAGCTGGATCAACTCCAGGGCCCTGGAATTGGCCGGGATCACAAAGGATACGCCTACCCCGAGAAACGGGAGCATCTTCCGGGATGCAGAGGGTGAGCCCACAGGCCTGTTTTCCGAGTTTTCCGCCATCAATCTGGTGAAGCTGGGGATACCGGGCTGTGATTTTTCCGTGGAAGAATACAAGAACACCCTGCGGATCTATCAGCGGGACCTGGCCAATCACTATGGGGTAACTCTGATTTTCGATGCGCTCTGCTCGGAGAACGCCAGAGAGGCCTACAAGGAACTGGCCCGGGACGGGGAGCTGACCCTTCGGGTCAGAGGCAATTATTATGCGGAATCCTCCCTGCCGCCCGCCCAGTTCAGGGAGATGGCCGCAAGGAAGGGCAGCGACGACATAGGAGACCTGTATCAGGTAAATACCGTAAAGTTCTTCATGGAGGGAAGCGCCAACGGCTTCTATATGGGGGAGCCCTTTGAAGCGGCTTATTTACAGTCTGCGGGCCTGCCGGAGGGGTACCGGGGCTTTGCGTTCTGGACAAAGGAGGAGCTGGAGCAGGCCTTTGCATACCTGATGGAAGAGGGCTTTCAGATCCACACCCATGCCATGGGAGACGAGTCTGTCACCGTAACTCTGGACGGCTACGAGTACGCAGCCGAAGCCACGGGAAAGGACACCAGGAACGTGGTGGCGCACCTGATGCTGGTGAAGGAGCGGGATATGGAGCGCATGGGGCGTCTGCGCACCATTGGCTGCGTCCAGCCCACCTGGATGTTCCGGGAGCCCATGATGGACCCGATATATGAGTTCCAGTTTGGCAGGAAACGCAAGGAGCAGCTTTACCCCTACCGCCGCCTGGTGGAGGCGGGGGCCGTGGTTTCCATGGGAACCGATTTCCCGGTAACGCCGCCGCCGGATCCCTTTGTGGAGCTGGAATCCGCCGTCACCCGGTCCATTCCCCGGATGTTCCCCGGCCATGCGCAATTCAAGGACCTGGTGGCAGGGCCGGAGTCCGACCCGGCCCAGGACTGCGTGGACCTGGCGGAGGCGGTGAAGGGCCTCACCATCTGCGGCGCTTATCAGAATTTCGCAGAAGACGTCACCGGGAGCATAGAGGTGGGCAAATCCGCCGAGCTGGTCCTGATAGACAGAGACCTGGAGGCTTCCGCCGCAGAGGACATCCACGATACTCATGTGCTCATGACGGTCTTTAAGGGCAAGGTGGTTTACGAGCGTAGTTAAATAAATATAATTACATAAAAATGTGCGTACCCCGGAGCGGAAAGCGAGGTGAACAGAAGGGCCGGAGCGGTTTGCCGGCGTCCTGCCGGTTTTGCAAGCAAGAAGCATTCAAATGCATGAAAAGGAGGGAGACCATTGTCTGAGATAGCAAACGAACCCAGAAAGTTACCTTTTGGGATAAAGATCGGTTATGGCTTTGCCGCCCTTTCCGATGGAACTGCCTACGTATTCTTTTATTCTTTCTTCATGTTATTTATGACCGACTATGCGGGAGTGGACCCCATGCTGGCGGGCAGCGTATCCCTGATCGTGGTGCTGTGGGACGCCGTTACAGACCCCATTGTGGGCTGGTTGTCCGATAACTGCAAATGGAAATGGGGCAGAAGGCGGCCCTTTTTCCTCATCGGCATCGTGCCCTGGATGATCACGCTGGTCCTGATGTTCAGCGTCATCGACGCAGAGCCCCAGGCCAAGTTCATCTATTACGTCATCATGGCCATGCTTTTCTGGACCAGTTATACCATCTGCGACGTTCCGTTCAAAGCCTTCGGCGCGGAGCTGACCTCGGATTATTCGGAACGGGCCACGCTGCGGCTGTTCGGCCAGTTTTTCAGCAGCAGCGGAGTCGCCATCGCCGTGATATTCACCATGCTGCTGGTGGGCTTCTTCTCGGAAAGCTTCCAGACCAACCAGGCCTGGGCTTATGTGGCAGGGGTGTACGCCATCATTTCCTTTTTCGGATACATCGTCATGTGGCGCACCACCAGAGGCTGGGACAAACCCATGGCGGAGCGCTCCGCAGAAGAGCAGCAAAAGGAAAACGTATTCAAAACTTATTACGACCTGATCAAAGAAGTAAAGCCCCTGCGGTATCTGCTGGCCGCCATCCTGGCCTTCATGTGCGGCAATTCTCTTTACGGGTCCGGGATCTTCTATGCGTTCACCTACCTGCTTCAGTGGGATGCGGCGCAGATCGCGGGAGCCAATACCTATATCACGGTCCTGGGATTCATCCTCGTATTTGTAGTGGGCGCTCTGGTGAAAAAGTTCGACAAGAAGCAGATCCTCATCGTTTTTCTCACCATCAGCACCGTTTCCCTGTTTGCCTTTAAATTCATCGGCATGACCGCCGCATGGCAGTGTTACGCCTATGTGACTTTCTACGCATTCTCCAACCTGGGCTTCTGGGCGCTTATCTGGGCCATCGTCTACGATGTGGCCGAGGTAGACGAGCTGCTCCATGGGAAGCGGAGAGAGGGCTCCACCACAGCGGTGGGTTCCTTTGTGCAAAAGCTGGGCTCCGCCCTTGCCCTGTGGCTGGTGGGCTTCTCGCTGTCCATCGGAGGGTACGACCCTGCGGCGCCGGTACAGACGGAATCCGCTCTGGAAGGGATCCTCAACACCATTACCGTCTATCCGGGGGTGTTCACGCTGATTTCCCTCATCCTGGTCTGGCGGTATCCCATCAACGGCAAGAACTTCCAGCTGGTCAGAAAAGCCCTGGAGGATAAAAAAGCCACCGGGGAATACAGCAGAGAAGGGCTGGAAAGAATCCTGTAAACAAAGCAACGTCGGAAAATGAAAAAGCAGCAAGTGATGCGCCGCTCCCGCCGGGAAACGTGCATCACTTGCTGCAACGGCAGGAAGGAGCTCAAAGAAAAGGATGGAAAGCAAAGAGATCACGCTTCTTAAAAACGCACGGATATATACCTGCAATGAGGAAATGCCCCTGGCGGAGGCGGTGGCCTTCGCAGGGGATGAGATCGTGTATGTGGGAACTGCGGAGGGGGCCCCTGCCTGCGGAGAGGTTTTTGACCTGGAGGGGAAAACGGTTCTGCCGGGAATCATAGACAGCCACATCCATCCGGGCATGGTGTCCCAGAGCTCCTGGCACATCAGGCTGCCCTGGACCCGGGATCTGGATGAAATACTGAACTTCATAAAGGAATATGCGGAGAAGCATCCGAAGGAGGAGATCCCGTTCCTGTACTTTGAATACTATCCCACGGACCTGTTCGGAAGCAAAGGGCCCCATAAGAAATACCTGGACGCCGTGGTGTCGGATCGGCCGGTGTTCTGTCAGGATTTCGGAGAGCATCAGCATTGGATCAATTCCGCCATGCTGGAGGCCATGGGGGTCACGAAGGAAACCCCGGACCCGATACCGGGATTGCAGGAGTTTGTGCGGGATGAAAACGGAGAACCCACGGGCTGGTGCAAAGAGCTGGTCTGCAGCAGAGAAGAGTTTACGGAGCCCCTGTTCAGGAGCATAGGCTGGGAGCCGCCAATCACCATGACTCCTGAGCTGATGACAGCCTTTTTCAGTTTTCTCTCCGACCATGGGATCACCGCCATCGGCGACGGGCTGATAGAGGGCGAAGAGCAGCTGGCCTCCATGGCTCAGTTGGACGCCGGGGGAAAGCTCAACGTTTATTACGACGGCGTCGTGCGCTTTGACAGCCTGCAGGAGCTTCCTGAAAAAATCCTGCTCTGCAAAAAGTATCAGGAAAAATACGGAGACCGGCATCTCAGGATCAGGACGATGAAGCTGTTTCTTGACGGGACCAATGAAACCGGGAACAGCGCCTCGCTGCACCCCCACCGGAACGACCCCGCCGGCGAAAATTACGGCGAGATCGCCATGAGCGAAGAGGACCTGTATCAATGCTTTCTGCTGTGTAACGAAGCGGGCCTGGATCTGCACATCCATATGGTGGGAGACCGGGCCTTCCGGGTGGGCTGCAATGCGGTGGAGAGGGCGCAGGAGGAATGCCGGCGCCGGGGAATCCCCTGGACCTGCCAGCCCATATTTGCCCACTGCGAGATCGTAGACCCGGAGGATATGCCGCGCCCCGCCAGGCTGGGGATCACCATCAACTGGTCCTGTCACTGGTCCGGGGGCTATTTCGGGGAGGAGGCCAGGACCTTCTTTTCGGATGAGAAGTGGGAGCGCATGTATCAGTTCAACCCCATCATCGACAGCGGGGCCTTGTTCGCCTGTTCCAGCGATGTGGTGACCTTTTACGAGCTCCACCGGGCGGACCCGTTTTTCGGCATGCAGGTGGCGGCCACCAGGGTGGACCCGGAATTTCCGCTGGACGAAAGCCGGTACCCCGGCAGCGTAAGGCCGCCGGCGTCGGCCAGATTGAGTGTGGAAACTCTTTTGAAGGGATATACCCTCAACGGAGCGAAGCAGCTGAGGCGGGAAGGGGAACTGGGGACCATAGAGGCAGGGAAAAAGGCCAATCTCTGTGTCATTTCGGAGGATCTTTTTCAGGTCCCGCCGGAGCAGCTGGCACGGATCCGGTGGGAAGCGGTGATTTTTGACGGAAAGCTGATCCGGGGAAGGTTGTAAGAGCGCAGATGTCTGATGTCAAATTGGTGATCATTCCCGAGCATATCGCCTATCACACAGAGTATGACATAAACGACTACAACGATTTTTTTGACCGGGAGACCGGTGTGAATCTGCTGCAGCTGCTGTCGGATAAGGTGGAACGGGAAAACAGGAACCTGCGGGTCCCGCCTGTCCCGGGGGATTACAATTACTTTACCCACGAGGCCGGGAAGCCGGTAACTTTCCCGGCCCATGTGGGGTACTATGATATGGTGACGGATTTCGGCGCAGACACGGAGGAGTATGCTTTTGTGCGCATTCCGGAGACCATGGCGCTGACGGTACCCCACAGAGGGCCTTACCGGGAGATCGGGGGGACCTACGACCTTGCCTACCGATGGATCAGGGAGAACGGCTA
>JAUNBO010000028.1:8596-14796 GCA_030527065.1 Bacillota bacterium
GGGAAAACCGGGCGAATCTGAAAGGAAAAGGGAAGAGGGAAGAGAATGAACAAGAGAGGAAAACGGGGACTGCTTGTCCTGCTGGCGCTTTGTCTGGTCCTGGCGCCGGCGCCGGCGGCAGTCTGGGCGGAAGAGCCCTGGGAGGGCAGCGGCACGGAGGCGGATCCCTGGCTCATAGAGGATTTTCAGGACCTGAACTGGCTGTCCATCAACGTCAACAGCGGGGTCTCCTACGAGGATAATCACTTCCTGCTGACCCGGGACATAAATCTGGAAGGCCGGCTGTGGACCCCCATCGGGAGAAATTCGGCTTTCCAGGGACATTTCGACGGCGGCAATCATTCCGTATATAATCTTTATGTGGCCGGCTTCACCAACGGGGGACTTTTCGGCTTCGTGGGCAGCGAAGGCGCAGTGGAAAACCTGGGAGTAGGGGGGAGCCTCTACGGCGGCGTCTCCTCCGGCGTCTCCTGTGTGGGAGGCGTGGCGGCCATGAACCGGGGCGTCATCTCCCGCTGTGTTTTTGCGGGCTCAGTCTCCCTTTCCGGGGACGTGGACTATGCCGGAGGCATAGTGGGCTATAACGAGGGAGCCGGGACGGTGCGGGATTGCGTCAACCGGGGCAGCGTTTCCGCCGGCGGCGGCTCCAGGAACAACGTCGGCGGCGTCGTGGGCATGAACTATCAGGGCAGCGTTTCCGGCTGTGAAAATGAGGGGGACGTGGAGGCCCTGCGGGGAGACGTCAACTGCGCCGGGGGGATCATCGGCTATCACTGGGACGGGCCGGACCCCACCGCTTCCATGAAGGCGTCCGACAATACGGGAGCCGTCAATGCGGCAGGAGGCGAAAGCAACTACGAAGGGCCCGTGGTGGGTTACAACAACATAGAGGGAGCCGTCAACGTGCCCGTGGAGGACGATTATGTCTGGGTAAACCCCTTTACAGACGTTCAGGAAGAGGCCTGGTATTATGATGCGGTGTGCTTTGTGGGCGAGAGAGGGTTGATGAACGGCGTTTCCGACACCCTGTTCGTGCCTCTCTCCAATCTGAACCGGGCCATGATCGTGACGGTGCTCTGGCGCATGGAGGGAGAGCCCTCCGCTTCGGGCATGGCGTTTTCTGACGTGGGAGAGGGCCTCTGGTATACGGAGGCGGTGGCCTGGGCCAGCTCAGAGGGCGTGGAGGTAGTCAACGGCACGGGGAACAATCAGTTTTCCCCTCAGGCCAACCTGACCAGAGAGCAGATGTGCGCCATCTTCTACCGCTATGCGGTCTATAAAGGGTACAACCTTTCCTATGTGGACCAGGGAGCCGCCTTTGAGGATTTCAGCCAGGTCAGCGCCTATGCCCAGGAGCCTGTGCTCTGGGCACTGCTGAAGGAGATCCTGCTTCCAATCTCTTCGGGGAGGGTGGGCCCTCAAAGCAATGCCTCCAGGGCCGACGTGGCCTGGGCGCTCCAGCATTTCCTGCTGAACGTGGCGGAGGAATAGAGGATACGTGCGAAGGGGAAAACCGGGAAAACGGCCGCTGCTGAAGGCTGCGGAAAGACCTGAGGAGGAAGGATATGCTGCGTTTTGAAGACGTAAAACAGGACGAGGGCGTCAGCGCCTACATACGAAAGGCGGACGAGTCCCTGGCGGCTCTGGGCTACACCTACCACAGCTTCGGCCATGTAGGGAAGGTGGCGGAAACGGCAGGGTACATATTGGAAACTCTGGGCTATCCGCCCCGGGAGGTGGAGCTGGCAAAGATCGCCGCCTGGCTCCACGACATCGGCAACGTGATCAACCGGGTGGACCACGCCCAGAGCGGGGCGGTGATGGCTTTCCGCATCCTGGACCGCCTGGGGGCGGACCCGGAAGAGGTGGCCACCATCATCACCGCCATCGGCAACCACGACGAAGGCACGGCGGAAGCGGTGAACCCTGTGGCGGCGGCCCTTATCCTGGGAGACAAGACCGACGTGCGCCGCAGCCGGGTGCGGAACAAGGACGTGCTCAACTTCGACATCCACGACAGAGTGAACTATTCGGTGAAGGAAACCCTGGTGGAGATCAATGAGGACCACAGCGCCATTCTGGTGGAAATCACCATAGATACGGATTATTGCTCTGTGATGGACTATTTTGAGATCTTTCTGGGACGCATGATTTTATGCAGAAAGGCGGCGGCCCGGCTGGGCCTGCGCCTTTGCCTGCGCATCAACGGTCAGCAGGTGCTGTAATGAAGCATGTTTTCATCGTCAACCCCGCAGCGGGCAAGGGCCGGCTCCAGCGGGAGCTGGTCCGGGAGATACGGAGGCGGCTGCCTTCCGGCTCTTATGAGCTCTATGAAACTGCCGGGCCGGGAGACGGTCAGGTCATCGCCGCCGCCCGGCTGGAGGGGAGCGACGGTGATTCTCTGCGCTTTTATGCCTGCGGCGGCGACGGGACGCTTTTCGAGGTGGTCAACGGCGTGGCGGGCCGGGCTCCCGTGGGGAATTTCCCCTGCGGCTCCGGCAACGATTTCATCAAGAACTTCCAGGGAGCGGATTTCATGGACCTGGAGGCCCAGCTGGAAGGGCGGGAGCTGCGGACGGACCTGATCCTCTGCAACGGAGCCTATGTGACCAACGTCTGCAATCTGGGTTTTGACGCCGATATTGCCGCCGCTGCCGCCCGGTACAAGAATTTCCCTTTGGTGTCGGGAAACGCCGCATATCTTCTGGCCTTTGCGGACCGCTTCTTCAAAAAAATGTCCCGCCCCATGAAGATATGGGTGGACGACGAGCCGGAGCCCATCTGCCGGGAGCTGATCTTTGCGCTTCTGGCCAACGGCCAGTTTTACGGCGGCTCCTTTCGCGGCGCTCCCCGGGCGGAAATCAACGACGGCTGGCTGGACCTGTGCGTCTGCGGCGCCGGCTCCCGCCTTGTTTTCGCCGGCATGGCCTCCGCCTTCCGCAAGGGCCTCCATGTGTCCGATCCCCGTTTCCGCCCGTATATTTCCTATCTGCGCTGTAAAAAGGTGCGCATTCTGACAGAGAGGCCCACCACTCTGGCCCTGGACGGCAATTGTCAGGCCGTGGAGCAAGTAGAAGCAGAGCTCCGGCCCGGAGCTCTGCGCTTTCTTCTGCCTGCCGGCGGGAGCTTTCGTTTTTACGGCTCTTGAAGCATATACGCTCAGTTGCCCAGGTTTTGCACCATACGCACGGCGATCAGCAGCGCCTGCTCCCGGGTGGCGTTGGCGTAGCCTTCGGCCTGTTCGGCGGTCGTCACATTCTTGGGTGCGAACAGATTATTGCCCACACCGTTGATGATGCCGTTGGCCGACATGAAATACACGCTGTCCTTCGCCCACGCGGAGATGTTTGCATCGTCTGCAAAGGCGGCGGGCTGGGTGTAGGTCAGGGAGAATTGCCCGTCGGTCTCCAGCGTCCAGCCCGCAAGGGTGATCCGCTTGAATACCCGTGTCAGCATGGTCGCCGCCTGCTCGCGGTTGAGCAATTCGTCCGGGTCAAAGGTCGTTGCGCTCGTGCCGTTGACTGCGCCGATGTTGTAGGCTTTCAGCACCTCAACGTCGTTACAATCGGTAAACGGATTGTTGACGATGGGGATGGCGGCGGTACCCGAAAGGGCCTCATACGCCTTGACCGCCACGGCGGCGAACTCGGCGCGGGTGATGTCCTGCGTCAAGTCTGCGCCCTCCAGACAATCGGGGATAAGACCGAGGTCGGCGGCTTCCTGAAGCTCCTCTGTTGCCCAATCAGAAGCATTACCCCAAGCAGGGGCACCAAACTCGATGATATTGGAGTAGGGGCCATAGAAATTGTCGCTGACGCTCACATAGTAGCAATACCGGCAGCGGAACTGCACATAGTCGGCGTTGTCCAGCGCCTCGGCGTAGGAGCCCAGGATGGAAGAGGTGGGGCCGGTGATAAGTGTCTGATTGGTGCTGATCTCCTGCCATCCGGCGTTGTTGATATTTGCCTCGCCCACCAGAATGATATTTGCTCCGTTTGCAAGAGCCGCGGCCGCCTGATCCAGCGTCTCCTGTGTATGGACGATGGTGTACTCAATAATGGGCGTGCCGTTGTGGGTCTCCTCGGAGAGCTTCAGGTCGGATACCACCGGGGCGGGTAGCTCGGTAGGCCGCACATAGGGAACATTGTCCTTGCCGAAAGCGACCACGTTTGACCAGTCGCCGCAGACGTAGGAGTAATCGTCGGCGCCTGTTTCTCTGTATTCCAGCACATAACGGGCGCGAAGATAGATGGTATGGTTGTCAAAATTGATGTAGTAGACGGTGTAGAAGCTGTCATCTATCTCGCATTTATCCCCAACGACCTGTTTCCAGCCGCCTTCACCGTCCCACCACGAGGCACCTTCCGCCTGGTCTACCCGACCGATATCCATAATGTAAGCATCGTCTGCCTGATCTCTGTAGTCAGAGCCGATTTTTATATACTCGTAATAGTTGCTGTTTTGGGCTTGTATTTTATCCCAGTTGGCACCGTACTTCCAGTCGTTCCGGCTGTCCAGCGACCAGTCAAGCTGAAGGACAACATTGCCATATTCCAGGCCAAGAGCGTTTCTGTCCTCGTACATCTGGGTCTGGAAGGCTTGAAGTGCGGCAGTCTTGCCCACCGTGACTTTCAAGCCTTCATATTTGTCATTCTCGTCCTCATAGGCAACATTCAGACTGGTCGTTTTCAGTTCCTCCACACTTGGGATGGATGCTGCCGCCAGCGCGGTCATGGGCATGAGGGACAGGCACATCAGAAGCGCCAGCGCAAGGGGTAAAAACCGTTTTTTCATTGTGTGATCCTCCTCGTTTTTTGTTGATTGCAAATTGAGCCTGCAAAACGTTCCGGGTTGTGTACAACTTGAAACAGCGGTCTGAGCAGAGGAAACTCCCCGGCGACAAGACTTTTTGCGATGTTTTCTCATTATATCACGCCTGTTTCAAGTTGAACAGCATCTAAAACAGAAATTATGCTCCGAGGGCTTACTCGTTTGGAACAAAAAAACTTCAAGGAAAAGAAAAAATGCTCTTGACAGGCAAGGGAAATGTGGTATACTGAAGAAAAACAAGAATAATTACTATTACTGAAAGGGGGTGGGAAAAGTGACCAAGTATTCAAGACAAAGAAAGCTGATACTGGATGCGGTGAAGGAAAACTACACCCATCCCACGGCGGACGAGGTCTACAACGAGCTGCGGGAGCGGCTCCCCACCATCAGCCTGGGCACCGTGTACAGAAATCTCAACCGGCTGGCGGAGGAAGGCGTCATTGTGCGCCTGAGGATAGCGGAGGGCCCGGACCGCTTCGATTGCCAGACCCAAACCCACTATCATATGCGCTGCCGGAAATGCGGCGCCCTGGTGGACCTGATGACGGACTACCTGGAAGACGTGGACCGGCGCATAGCCCAGGCCACGGGCCAGCGCATAGAATCCCACAGCATCATGTTCGAAGGGATATGCGCAGATTGCCTGAAAAAAACAGTCCAATGAGCCGGGCGGCGGCCGCCGCCCAACAGAACGTAAAGGAGAGGCCGGATCAGGTACGGCCGCAGCTTATTTAACTGAAGGAGGAATAAGAAAATGGATGAAAGACTGAAAGGAACCAAAACGCTGGAGAATCTGATGATCGCTTTTGCAGGGGAATCCCAGGCCCGGAACAAGTACACTTATTATGCGTCCAAGGCAAAGAAAGAAGGCTATGAGCAGATCTCCGCCATCTTTGCGGAGACCGCCGCCAACGAGAAAGAGCACGCCGAGCTGTGGTTCAAGCTGGCGGTGGGCGTGGGCAGCACCGGGGAAAACCTCATCGCCGCCGCCGAGGGCGAAAACTACGAGTGGACGGAAATGTATGCGGAAATGGCAAAGACCGCCCGGGAAGAAGGCCTGCTGGACATCGCCGCCCAGATGGAGGGCGTGGCAGCTGTAGAGAAAGAGCATGAAATCAGATACCGCACTTTGGCGGACAATGTGAAGAACGGCAAGGTCTTCTTGAAGGATAAGGAGATCCTCTGGCAGTGCTCCAACTGCGGACATCAGTATGTGGGGACCAAGGCCCTGGAGCTTTGCCCCGTCTGCAAGCATTCCCAGGCTTACATGCAGGAAAAGGCCGAAAACTATAAGTAGCGATAACCGTTATTATTTAAAGGGGCGCCAGGGGGGCGGTTTGCCGGGCCTCCGCAGGACCAGCTAAGAATTT
>JAUNBO010000189.1 GCA_030527065.1 Bacillota bacterium
GTTGAGCCGTAAAATTCTCTGGGACGAGGACAGACCGGCAAACCGTCCCCCTGGCTCCCCTTCGGAAAAAGTAGCTGCAAGCCGTCTTCCCCAAAACACAGGCGGCAAGGCCTGCGGGTTTCCCACAGGCCTTGCCGCCCCTTCCATACGGAACTTTACTTTCTATCGCGAGTACGGACAGCTCAGACAAGGCGCTTCCGGCGCCTCCGGGTCGTAGTACAGCATGCCGTACTCCTCCATCAGCTTATACATCAGCTTTCCTACCTCTGCTCTCGTGGCGTTGGCGTCCGGATTGAAGTTGCCTTTGTCATCGCCGGACAGGAAGCCCATTTCCTCCAGGACCGCCACATAAGTCTTCGCCCAGGACGGGATCCGTTCCGCATCCCGCGCCTTCGGCAGCCTGTCGCCGCTCAACTGTTCTGCCGTGGCGACGGTCCTGGCGATCACCGCAGCCAGCTCTGCTCTGGTGATGGGATCGTCCGGTCTGGCCGTCCCGTCCCCATATCCGGAAAGGATTCCCCGCTTCGCCGCCAGGTTCATTGCGTAATAATACCATGCCCCTTCCTTCACGTCGCTGAAGTTGTCCTCCACCTCCGGCGTGCGGCCGATCAGGGAATTGGCCTGCAGCACGCGGACGATCATGGCCGCCGTCTCCGCTCTGGTGACCGGGGCGTCCGGGTTTGCATTGCCCTGTCCGTCTCCCAGCATGATCTGCCGGGAAGCCAGCACATCGAGATAGTCCTTCGCCCAGTGCCCCGCGCCTACGTCCGGGAAGCTGTATTCCGTGTAACGCACCTGATAATCGCCGTTCACTCTGGTCAGGAGCGTCAGGGTATTGGAAGCTTCATCGTATGCGCCTCCCGCAAAGGACCAGTCGGCGGAGCCGGTCTCCCTTACCCATACGCCCAGCAGCAGGGGATTGCTGACGCTCTTTGCACTGTCGTCCAGCTTGAAGGAAATCTCCACAGTGTCCGAAGGCTGAACGGTGAATACCACGCCGTAGAGCGGCGAATATGCCTGCGCAGCTTCTCCGCCCGTGCTCTGCGTCAGTTCTACTTTCGTATCCGCAGTCACAAGGCCTGCTCCCGCCGTGAGCTTCACTGCGCCGTCAAAGGCCGAAGTCGTATTCCCGGCAGGCTGCAGGAGCACGGTCTCCTTCTCCACCGTTACCGCCGCCTGTGTCGAAACCGGCGGCCTGTTGCCTCCGCTGCCCTGCACCGGCGGCGCCGTGCCGCCGGCGATGGTCCCGCTCAGATTCGTGCCACCCGTAATTGTCGTACCGTTGTAGCCCTTTATCTCATCGCTGAGGGACACCGTATACGCCATGCCCATATTCACCGCAGGGTCCGGCACGAACATGACCTCTGTCACCAGCATGGCGGAGCTTGAGACCCCCTGGGGCTTGCCCTCGCCGTCAAAGTTAAGGCTTTCATAGGCGTCGCCCATTCCGCCGGTGACCACCTGCCACGTCCCGGAGGCCGGGCTGCCGCCGATGTTCACTGCGGCGCTGGTGGCGTCGATATCCGCAAATTGCACCGGTTTGCTGAAGCTGACGATGATGTTGCCTCCCTGGGATGTGGCCGAGGCCGCCGCCGCCGCCGTGGCCAGCATATTCTGATTGACGTCCAGCCATATGGGCGGAACGTTCATCTCCTGAGAATACAGCGGCTGGCTGCCGTTATATCCGTCCTTCTGATACTTGACTCTCCACTTGCCCCTGGGCACATCCCAGCGGTAGTAGCCGGACTGGTTGGTCGTGATCGTCGTCTGCTGATTGTTGTAGCCCGGCGCCACATCCCAGTCAGTCCAATTTTGGCCCACCAGCTCCTGGATCGTACACGTCACCCCTTCCAGCGGATTGCCCAGGAAGCCCTCATAGACCACGCCGGAGGGGTCTATGATCTGCTTCATCTCGAAGGTGGGGCCGATATACACGGACGCCTTCCGCGCCAGCGGGTCGATGACCACCTTTTCCGACTCTTGCTCCGGCGTCTTGCACTCCTTCGGGTCGCATACAAAGGAGGCCCTGCTTATGCCGTTATAATACTTCTTATAGACTTCGTTGACGGAAGTCCAGCGGCTGCTGTCCGCTACGTCGTTGCCTACCTCCTGAGTCATATCGATGCTGAAGGTAGCCACCAGCCCCCATACGTTGGACTTGGTCGGCGCCACGTCCTGCGCCACATCGATGCCGTCGTTGACGTTTTCCTGCATGTCCAGACCTTCTATGATGGAATCGACCTCCCTGACGCCCTCTAAATACAGTCCCATGATCTTCTCCTGGGCCGCTGCGCCGTTGGGATCCAGGAGACAGCCGCAGCGTTTCATGGAGCTGTCTTTTATCTGCTCCAGCTCCGCCTTTATGGCAGCCACCTTTTCTTTCTCCTGCGCCCTGGTGTCCTCCGTGATCGTCTTGCCGACGCTCTTTACCTTGCCAATGAAGCCCACGCCCTTCAGTGCCGCGCCTCCGACCTTGCCCACCATGGCGCTGGCTTCCAGCTGCCTTGGCGGCGGGATGCGCCGGTCCCGCA
>JAUNBO010000190.1 GCA_030527065.1 Bacillota bacterium
TTTGTTCGTCTCGCCTTAAATTCTTAGCTGGTCCTGCGGAGGCCCGGCAAACCGCTCCCCTGGCGCCCTATGAATGCAAACTTTTCCGTTTCCGCCGAAAAAGCAAGGCCGCTTTTCATTGACCTTTTCAGGGATTTGCCATATACTTAAGATACTTTCAGTTGGCAAGGACGCATACGCTTTTCAAAGGAGAACTGCGGCTGCCTGCTCCGCCATACAGGAGGCGGGCCACGGAGGAAGAAGAGTATGAAAATCGGCACATTTGCCAGGAAATTCGGCCTCAACGTCAGTACCGTCCGTTTCTATGTGAACAACGGGCTGCTGGTGCCGGACAAGGGCGGCGGACAGTATGAGTTCGGGAGCCAGTGCGTGGAGGACATGAAGAACATCCTGAAATACAAGCAGTACCGCTTCTCCATAGAGGAGATCCAGCTGCTGTTCTTCATGGAGAAGGCCTCCCGCTTCCAGGACGAAATCGTCCTGGAGGTCTGTGCGGATATCCTCCAGCAGAAACGCAGCGCCCTTTTGCAGGAACGGGATCAGCTGGACCGCTGCATAGAAGAGCTGGAGGCTGAAATAGAAAACCTTCCGGCCCCGGCGGTCAGAGAGCCGTCAGAGGGTGGCGTCCCCTTCTCCTATATCCCCTATCTTTACTGCCCCCATTGTCAGGTGCCTCTGCAGCTGGATTCCGCCAGCCTGGCCAACAGCCGGCTGAAAAAGGGACGCCTGTGGTGCGAATGCGGCTATGCCGCCGAAATAGAGGACGGCGTGGTGCTGACCAGAGGCCACACGGTGGAAACCCCCTTCCGGGCTTTCGACAACGTAGGCTCCGTCAGCGCCGTCCTGGACCAGTACAGCAGGCATTACCGCATGCTGATGGAAAAGACCTATGTGTGGCTGTACAGCCAGATGACAAAACTCCTGGAAGAGCCCTGCCACATACTGGCGGGCCCCTTCACCCTGAACTTTCTTCTGGAATACATCACCAAGCTGGGAACGGAGCATACCTACATCATCTTCGACCCTTCCCTGAAGCGCATCAACAAGCTTCGGCAGTATCTGTCCGCCTGCGACCACAACAACATCATCTACGTTGCGGGGACCGGGGCGGAGCTGCCGGTGAAAAAGGGGAGCGTGGACCTCTATATAGACGATTATTCCACCACCAATTCTCTGTTCACTTATAACAGCTTCGGAACGGAAAACACAGGGCCCCTCCTGAAAAGGAACGGTGCGGCCATGGGGATCTTCAGTTCGTATAAGCATGCGCCCAGAAGCATACGGAACTTCCGCATAAAGCACCCGGATTTCGCCCCGGAGAAGATGGATATGGGAAGGCTGAAGCACTGCTGGCAGGAACAGGGGCTGGAATGGATCGCCGAGAAACACATCGGCGACACCACCCCGGGAGAATCCCATTATGAAGAGGATGCGGACGGCGAATGGGTGAAGGTCTACGGCTATCTGGCCCGGAAGACCCCCCGGAGACGATAGAAACAAATAAGGAGTTACCATGACTGCGGTCAGAGAGTTTACTTTTCCTTCCGTCTGCGGAGGGAGGCCCCTGCGGGGGCTGGAATGGAGGCCCGGCGACGGGCGCCCCAAAGCGGTGGTCCAGCTGGTCCACGGCATAGACGAGCATGTGGGACGCTACGGCGGATTTGCCTGCTTTCTTGCGGAGCAGGGCTTTCTTGTGGTGGGAAACGACCACCTGGGCCATGGCCGGAACGTAAACCCGGCGGCAGGGGAAAGATTCGGCGTTTTTCCGGAGAAGGACGGCTGGCGGCAGGTGGTGGAGGACATCCATGCTCTCCGCCGGCAGACGGAGGAAGCCTTTCCGGGACTGCCCCATTTCCTTTTAGGCCACAGCATGGGCAGCTTTCTTGTCCGGACCTATCTTCTCCGTTATTCCGAAGGCCTTGCCGGAGCCATCCTCAGCGGCACAGGCTGGCACAACGCCCTGGTTCTGGAACTGGGACTGCTGGCGGCGAAGCTGGAGGCTCTGAGACTGAAGAAATACGGCCTGACGGCCAAGAGCAAGCTCCTGACCGCCATTTCCATGGGCGGCTACAACAAGGACTTTTCGCCGCCCCGGACGGTGTTCGACTGGCTCACCCGGGACGAGGCCATCGTGGACGAGCACTGCAAGGACCCGCTTTGCGGCCACACTCCTTCCGTGGAGCTCTTTGCGGAGATGTTCCGGGCTCTGAAGGAGATAGAAAGCCCGGCGGCTCTGAAAAAAATGCGGAAGGACCTGCCGGTGCTGCTTTTTTCCGGCGCTGAGGACCCGGTGGGGGCCCGGGGGAAGGGCGTGGAAAAGACATACCGGGCCTTTCTGAAGGCGGGGTGTGAGGATGTGACCTTGAAGCTGTACCCGGAGGGCCGCCACGAGATGCTCAACGAGCTGAACCGGCAGGAGGTCTATAATGACGTGCTGGAATGGATGGCCCGCAGACATTGACCGGCTATAAGAGGAAGGCGCCGTCTCCCTGTTCCACAGAGAAGAGGTAAA
>JAUNBO010000191.1 GCA_030527065.1 Bacillota bacterium
AGATTGGGCAAGAACTGCGCCACATCTTTCTCACACCAAACATCTTTGTTCGTCTCGCCTTAAATTCTTAGCTGGTCCTGCGGAGGTCCGGCAAACCGCTCCCTGACGCCCCTTGAATAGTGACGGGCTAAACCAGATCCCGGAGGACCAAGTTGAAAAGGTCCAGTCCCCGGGAGGTCAGCCGCAGCCGGTCTGCGGCTTCGTCTTTTTCCAGGAGCCCGGCGGCCAGGTGCTTAGGGACCGCCTGGGGGAACAGGACCTCCGGGGCGGCGCCGAAGCGCCGGGAAAATTCGGAGAGGGAGACGCCGTGGGTCTTGCGGAGGCCGGTGAAGAGAAAGTCGGAGAGTTGGTCCTGTTCCGTATTCCTGTGACGCCAGACCACGGCGGGGCCGCAGGGCGGGTCTTCCCTGGGAGGGGCGGCTTCCAGGCATTCCAGGTAGCGGCCCAGGGCGGTTTCATTGCTGAAGCGCAGGCCGCCTATGAAGGAATGGGCCCCCAGGCCCGCCCCCAGATAATCCTCCATGGACCAGTATTTCAGGTTGTGCCGGCAGAGAAAACCGTTTTTTGCGGCGTTGGAGATTTCGTAATGAAGGTAAGCGGCCCGGTCCAGGCGCTCCAGGGCCCAGTGGTACATCTGCCGGTCCGCCTCCTGGTCCGGCAGCTTCAATTCTCCCTTCTGTTCCATTTCGTAAAAAGCCGTACCTTCCTCTATTTGAAGGCTGTAAAAGGAAAGGTGCTCCGGCTCCAGGGAAAGGGCCTGCTCCAGGGTGGACTGCCACTGGGAGAGGCTTTGGCCGGGAATGCCGAAGATCAGGTCCAGATTGATGTTCTCAAAGCCGCAGCGCCGGGCCAAGGCGTAATTCTCCAGGAACTCTTCCGGGCTGTGGATGCGGCCCATAAAGCGCAGGAGACCGGCGTCCAGGGACTGGACGCCCAGGCTCAGGCGCTTTATCCCGGCGGTGCGGCAGGCCCGCAGCTTTTCCTCTGTCAGGGTGCCGGGATTGGCCTCCATGGTGATTTCCGGATCCCGGGTCAGGGGGAAGACGCCGGCAATTTCCTCCAACAGGGACGCCAGCTGGGCCGGGGTCAGAAGGGAAGGGGTGCCGCCGCCTATAAAAACGCTGTCCACGGCAGTGATGGCGGACCCGACGGCGGCGGCGTCCAGCCTCAGCTCCTTTTTCAGCGCCTGCACATAGCGCTCTCTGATTTCTTCCCCTTGCCCGGCGAAGGAAAGAAAATCGCAATAGCGGCATTTGGCGGCGCAAAAGGGGATGTGGATGTAGAGCCCTGTAGTAGTTTCGTTAGTGTTCATTCCTCTCCCCTCCGTTTACAGCATCTGCACCGAGAGCTTCAGAAGATGTTTTTCCGGGTCCTGGATGGAGAGCTCGTCCAGAAGGGCTTCTTCATAGAAGAAGGGGCCGGCCTTCCGGCCCTGTTCCTCCACATAGTCCAGGAGCCGGCGGTAGCTGATATGGATATTGCCGTAGCCCGTATTGTGGCAGAGGACGGCGTAGAGGCCGCCGGGCTTCAGCAAACAGGCCGGGTGCTGCCGGGGAGCGGAGATCTTGGTGAAGATGAAGGTATAGAAATAGTCCGGGCCCCGGGGCGGGGCGGAGGTGGGGACCATGCCGCCGCTGCCGTTGGGGCTGTAGATGTCCAGGCTGTGGCAGAATTGCAGGTGCTTTGCAAAGGCGGCGGCCAGCTCTTTCTCCGTGGAACATCTGCCCAGAGGCGAGGTGATCAGGTGCTCCGGAGGCAGCTGCTCCTGACCCGTCACTCCCGGCCTGGCTGCCAATGCATCCCTGGTGATGCGCATTTTTTCGTCCAGATAATAACGGGCCCACTCCAATTCCTCCAGCTTTTGGGACACCTCCTTTCGCTGCTGCTCCAGAAGCTCAAGGAGGGCCTGGGGGCTCCGGCGGTTCAGATAGCTGCGGATGTCCTTCAGAGGCATATCCAGATCCCGCAGCAGGGAGATGACGTCGAAGGTCTCCAGCTGCTCATAGGAGTAATACCGGTAGCCGTTTTCTCCCGTTGCTTCGGGAGAGAAGATCCCCACCTGGTCATAGTGGAACAGGGTCTGTTTTTTGACGCCGCAGAGCCGGGCAAATTCCCCTGTGGTAAAATAACTGCGCTTGCTTGCGATGTTTCCGGACATTTTTACTTTCTCCTCTTGACTGTATGGTTACCGTATACTTTATCATATTCAGGAAAAGGAGACAATGGGTATCTGTCGCACTGCGCAATGATTACCTGAACAATGCTATGGAACAATTATTTACCAAAGGAGTCACGGCCAGGGAATTTTCCCGTTTTGTTGCGCCGTCGGTGGTGATGCTGCTGTTCATCGCCTTCTATTACGTCATAGACAGCATTTTCGTGTCCAACTTTGTGGGCTCCAACGCTCTGGCGGCCATGTCCATCGCTTATCCTGTGCAGAGCATCGTATGGGGCGTTTCCGTCATGCTGGCGGCGGGCTCCAGCGCCATCGTAGCCATAAAAATGGG
>JAUNBO010000029.1:0-3738 GCA_030527065.1 Bacillota bacterium
TCTTTCAGCTGCCGGCTCAGAGTCCCCATCCGGGAGATATCGCCTATCAGTATGACGCCGCAGAGCCTGCCGTCCAGGAAGTAATACTTCTCATAGAGGCCCGCCTCCGGATCTCCCTTCTCTCTGACCTGATATTCCCGGTCCTGTCCCTTGCCGTTGTCCCCCATGGAAAACAGGCTGGTGCCCATGCCGCTGAAGGTCAGGGCGCCGTCCACGGTCTCGTAGGCCAGGCTGTCACCGGCGGCATTGGCTCCGGCCACCTTCCCCATCTCCACCGCCTGGGACCAGAGGCTGTAATTGACGCCGTCAAACTCGGCGCAGTCCCCGCAGGCGTATACATCGGGAGCCGAGGTCTCCATCTTCTCGTTGACGGCCACGGATTTCCCTATGGCCAGCCCCGCCGTTTCCGCCACGGCCACATTGGGCCGGACGCCTGTGGAGAGGATCACCAGCTCCGCCGGCAGCTCTTCGCCGCCCTTCAGCCGTATCCCCGCCGCTCTGCCGTCCTTCTCCAGCACCGCCTCGGACCGGGCTTCCTTTTTCAGGATGACGCCCTTTTCCGCCATGATGCTCTCCAGCAGGGCCGAGGCCCCTTCGTCCAGCTGCCGGGACATGATGCGGCTGCCGCTTTCCAGCACCGTCACCTGACAGCCCGCCTGCCGCAGCCCCCAGGCCGCCTCCAGGCCCAGCACGCCGCCGCCTACCACCACGGCCCGCCTGGCCTCCGGCAGCAGAGCCAGGATCCCTTCCACATCCTCTATCCGGCGGATGGAAAAGACCCCCGGCAGCCCCGTGCCTTCCATGGGCGGCACAAAGGGCCGGGCCCCCAGGGCATAGATGCACTTATGATAGCTGAACACCTCGCCTCCGGCACAGGTCACTTCCTTCTTCCGGGGGTCCAGCGCCGTCACTTCCTTGTCGAACATGGTGTAAATGCTCTTTTCCCCGTACCAGCTTTCCGGATGGACGTCCATGCCCTCCTCCGGGAGGCCGGCGCCTATGGATTTGGTCAGCATGGGGCGGTTGCAGGGGGGACGCCCTTCGTCGGAAATCATCACGATGGAACAGGTATCGTTTCTTTCCCGTATGGCCTCCGCAGCTGTGACGGCGGCGGCGCCTCCGCCCAGAACCAGGAAGATCTCCTCCGTGTTTTTCTTGAAGGCCGCAGCTTCCTCCGCCGGCACGAAATTTTCCTTCCCCATGCCGCAGACAGGGCAAACCTCCGGGCCCTCTTCAAAAACTGCGCCGCAGATGATGCATCTTACCATTTTCATTTTCTTCCTCCTTTTACCCCTCGCAGCTTCCTCCGCCGGCAGGCCGGCTTCCAAGGAAGACGCTTCTTCCGTTTTCTTCTATTTAAATGTGTCTCTCAACTCTTTATCCGTTCCCGGTCTCTGGTTTCCCACTTATCTTACCATGTCTCTTCCTCCGGGGAAAGCACAAAATCCAAATGCTTCCGGCCGCTCCTCTCAGAACCAGCGGAACGCCCCGCAGAGGGGTATTTAAAAAGAAGGGCGCCCGGGGACGCCCTCCTTTTTTCTCAAAACCCGCCTTTTGTTTTCGTTTCTATTCCGTCATGCTTTCCAGAAAGCGCATGAGGATGGTTGCGGCCTCGGCCCGGGTGACGGTCCCGCCGGGGGCCAGGGTGCTTTCGGTGCGGCCGGTGAGGAAGCCCTGGCCCACAGCCCAGTTCATGGCCTGTATGGCATAGTCGGAGATCTCATCCGCATCGGCATAGCCGGTCAGGTTTTCTTCCAGGGTCACCGCCGCAAGTCCCTTATATACGGCGTAGCGGTAGAGTATCGTCGCAAATTGCTCCCGGGTGATGATGTCCCCCGGCCCGAAAAGCCCGCCTCCGTAGCCGTCCACGATTCCGTTCTCACCGGCCCAGAGGATAGCGTCTGTGTACCATTGGCCTTCCTCCATGTCGCTGAAGAGATTTGCAGCGCTCACCGAAGGCTCCCCTTCCAGCCTGTAGAGGATGGCGGCCAGCATGGCCCGGCTCAGGGCGCCGTCCGGGTCGAAGAGGCCGTCGCCGACGCCGTTCATCAGGCCCTTGTCATAGGCATAGACAATGGCGTTGCGGCCCCAGTGGCCGTCTGTGTCGGTGAAGGGCGGGGCCTCAGTCTCAGGCTCTGTGGAACCCGTTGCGGTCTCTTCCTGGTCGGCTGATTCTGTCGTTGTGCGATAGTCGTCAGCATACTGCCAGACGATATCGTCGCCGTTGCTCAGCGTGCAGTCGTTGAGCCCTACGTTGGGACGTTCGCCGTTCACCGTGTACACCCAACCGGAGTATGGGCCGTTGTCAAAAGCGGACAGCGTGAGGTCGTCCGGCGTCGTGATGCCGGAGATGTAGCCTGAACCCAGTCCCTCATAGGTATAACCGTTGGCGTCCAGCACCGTTGCGAACACGTCTCCCACAGTAGCGCTGCCCTCCATCCGGACCGACCTGCGCGTTATCCACGTCTCATAGGCCGTATGGGCCCCTTCGCCGTGGACCGTGTCTCCGATGAGGGTGAAGTAGACGGTGATGGTGCCGGAGGAGGAGGGGCCAGAGGACGCCGGGGGATTTATGACGGAGATGGAAGGCGCAGCTACAGTGCCCGTAGAAGTCCCCGCATCCGTATAGATGTTATAGGCAGCAGCGTTGGCCTTGAAGCGTGCGTAGGAGACCAGCGCCCGGAAGCCCTGCTCGGTGGCAAGGGAGTTTTTCGTGACATTGCCCTTGTAGCCGAAGCCAGTGTAGTCGCTCAGGCCGAAGCTCATCAATCCCTCTATTGCGCTGTTGTAGTTCTTGATGAAGCGGGAATCCGTGTGGGCGTCTATCCCCAGAGCGGACAGGGCCACCACGGCAAGGGCCGTGGAGTTAGCGTTGCTGACGCCGTAATAGCTCCATGTTCCGCTGCTGCTCTGCTCCTCCGAGAGCCATGTTATGCCTGCGGTAACGGCAGCTTTTACTGCGTTATAGTTGTCTTCGGTAATTCCGAGTGCATCGCTATAAGAAGCTGCGTTATAATATTTCGCCAGCGCCGCAAGGATCGGCGTTATCTCGTCTGTATCCGCATAATTGGTCTCTACGCCGTTCAGGTAGGCGACCATGGCTTCGACAAGGCTGTCGCGGGTGTTGGAAAAGCCTGTCGTCTCGCATGCGGGCCAGGCGTCATAGGCCAGAAGAACATAGGGAATGGTGTAAATCGCATATGTGCTTGTCAGGTCGGAGCTTCCCAGGGCTGTAAGGATAGCGCTTGGGTCGTTCCCCTGCGCCGCCATTGCCAGAGCGCAGGAAGGTACGCCGGTGGACGTCAGGGTCCCGGCTACGTCTGTATTGTTGTATGCTTCCATATCCATCACGACCCACGGGTCGTCGGAACTTGCATATGTGGCCGCTATTCCGCCCATCAGGTCGCTGTAGCTGAGAACGGTCTGGCTTGTGGTGACTCCCTCGGCCTTTACTGTGACGTTGAACACCCTGGTGGCGGTGGCCGCTTCATCATCGGCGTCCTCGCCATCGTAGCTGAGGGTGGCCGTCAATATCGCCGGGGAATCCTCGGCGGCCGGACGGTCCACATAAGAATAGGGATCCCATGACGATGCGGTCAGAGCATAGGTCGGGTCGTTGACTGCCCATGAAACGCCGATGGTTTTACTATTTACGGTGAGGCTCTGGGGTAAATACAGATTTTGCGTCACATTGTCTGCCGAACTGTTGCCGTTGGCGATGGTATCCCAGGTCAGACC
>JAUNBO010000029.1:3838-14530 GCA_030527065.1 Bacillota bacterium
GCAGCGGTGGGCAGCAGGCTCAGCAGCAGGGCAAAGGCCAGAAGGATGGCCAGGCTGCGCCGGTGTTTCATTTTTCCCATGTTTTTCTCCTTTACAAAAAAACGGCGGTTCACCGTCCGCTGGGAACCACCATCCTTTGCGCAGAGCCCGGGCTCCGCACCTTTCCGAAAGGGCCGCCTTGTAGGTCTTCTGACTCGTGCTCTCCCGCCTTGCGCCTTCTCACTCCCCCCGGGAGCAATGGCTGGCTTTCGCCGTGCTTGGCAACGCACATTACAGCAGTATTCCTGTGCCGGAATCTCACCGGACTTCCCTTGTCCAGCCTTTGCTGCGAACCAGGCAAAGGCCACAAGGCCTCTTCGTTATTTTTCTTCTATTAGAATGTATTACATTTTTTCCGGGAAATCAATGGGGAAGAAAAACTTTTTTGCGTTTTCCAAAGATATGCGTTATGCGCCGGCGACGGGAGCGGCAAAGCCCCGCAAAAAGGCCCGGAAGGGGAAATCCCGTTCCGGGCCGGAGGGAGGAGATGGCCTTTCCCTGTGGAAAGCCCGGTTTAATCTGAATTGTCTAAAGGGCCGTCGCCAGGTCCTTCCGTATGATTTTCCCCGAGGTGGTCTTGGGCAGCTCCGGCACATACTTTACCAGCCGGGGATATTTATACGGCGCCGTGTTGCGCTTCACGTAATCCTGCAGCTCTTTGGTCAGTTCCTCTGATTTGTCATAGCCCTCCCGCAGAGCCACCACGGCGCAGATCACCTGCCCCCGCAGGGCGTCGGGATAGCCCACCACGGCGCTTTCCTTCACCGAGCGGTGGGTGTTCAGGATGCTCTCTATCTCAAAGGGGCCCACCCGGTAGCCGGAGGATTTTATCATGTCGTCGTTGCGGCCCACGTACCAGTAATATCCTTCCTCGTCGGCAAAGGCAATGTCGCCGGTGTGGTACACACCGTCCCGTATGGGGTCCAGGGGCTCGCCGTCGGCAAAATAATTGGACAGAAGGCCCAGCCGCCCCTTCTTCCCTGTAAAGATCACCACTTCCCCTTCCTCGTTGGCCCGGCAGGGGCTGCCGTCGGGGCGGACGATGGCCACATCGTACAGGGGAGAGGGCTTGCCCATGGAAGAAGGCCGGATGTCCAGCCACTCAAAGCTGCAGGTGATGGGCGTCCCCTCGCTCTGCCCGAAGGCCTCGTGGATATGGTGGCCGGTGATCCGGTAAAACTCCTGGTTCACATGGCCGGAAAGAGGCTCCCCTGCCGTGGAGAACCACCGGACAGAGGCCACATGCTCCCTCTTCAGGCCGCTGCGCAGCAGGAAGCGATACATTGTGGGGGGAATGCAGAGGGAGGTGGGACGGTATTTCTTCATGACTTCCATGAGGCGGCGGGGGTCGAAGCGGATGGGGTCGTAGGCCAGGATGGCACTGCCGCAGATCCACTGCCCGTAAATGTTCCCCCAGCCGAATTTGGCCCAGCCGCTGTCGGCCTGGGTCAGATGCAGTCCGTTGTTCCGGACCCGCTGCATGTATTTGGCCGTGACGATGTGTCCCAGGGGATAACTGCGGTCGTGGATGGCCATTTTCGGATAACCGGAGGTGCCGGAAGTGAAGTAGATCACCATCTCATCGTTGTTGCTCAGGCCGCTGTAGCCTTCAAAGGGCCGGCGCCTCACATACTCCCGGTTGAAATCCCGGTAGGGCACCGGGGGCTGGTCGCCCACCACGATGATATCCTGTAAGGTGGGGCAGGAACTCTTCAGTCCGCCCAGCTGCTCCAGCACAAAATCGTCCTCGACGGCGATGATGTATCTGGCCTCCGCATTCTGGATCCGGTAGGCGATGTCCTTTTCTGTCAGCTGGATGGAGGCTGGGACCAGCACCGCTCCCATTCTGTGAAGGGCCACGGCGCAGATCCAGTATTCATATCTCCGGCGCAGCAGGGTGAGGACCCGGTGGCCCGGCTTCACGCCCAGCTCTGCGAAATAGGCGGCGGCCTGCCTGGAAAGCAGAGAAAGCTCCGCAAAGTTCAGCCGCTTTTCCCGGCCCCCGTCGTCACAGTAGATCAGGGCCGTCTTATCCGGCTCCGACGCCGCCCAGGCGTCTACCACGTCTCTGGCAAAATCGAAGTCCTCCGGTACCTTGAGCCTGAAATTCTCACAGAAATCCTCGTAGCTCTCAAATTCCGTTCTGTCCAGATACTTTCCTATGATGTCCATTTTTTCCGCCCTCCCAAGCATTTTTCTGACGCCTTGTAAAAATCTGTCGTGCTCAGGCGGGGGGAGTTTCCTCCCCACCGGCGGTATAAAAAAAGTCATTCATTCCTGTATTAGGACGAATGACTCGTGTTACCACCTAACTTCGTATGGAAGCGTTACAACCATACCTTACGCCAGCACGGACTTTTACATCGATGCCGCATCCCCTTTATACGGCGGGAACCCTTCCGTCGGAGTCTACTGAGGGCTTCGGAAAACCCCGTTCGGTCCGCAGCTCCAAGACTACTTCGCATACCCTCCGGCAAAGCGCTTCCACCATCCGCTTCTCTCTATACCCGGTTTCAGGTACCTACTCCTTCTCTTCACAGCCTTTGTCTCTATTCATTTGTCTCCCGGAAACAAGACTTCCCAGATTGGAGCTATTATTGCACATTCCGCCCCCCCTGTCAAGGATTTTATGAAAATGTACAATGTTTTATGAAAATCGGGTTTTTGATTTTCATAAAATAAAGGTTTATGAAAATTTTTGTGTGAAAGGCGATTTTTATTTTTATAAATTAGCAGCTTTTGCGGCCGAAATATGAACTGATCCGCTCTGCCGCCTCCCCCGGAAAAGAAAAGGAAATTCTTGAATCTTTTTGTGGTTTTTTGTCGAAACATTTATTATAATGAAAAGAAAAAGAAAATGGGTTTTGTAACAATTTGAGCTGTGCCCTCCGGGGCGGAGGCCTTCGGTAAAAAACGGGGCCGCATTCTCTGAACGGCGGTCTCAGTAAGGAAACGGGCTGCGCTCCCTGAACAGCGTCCTGCGGAAAGGAGGCGGGGGCTATCAACACTGTAAAAGAACGTGCTGTGGAATGGCTGCTGTGCCTTGCGGCGGTAACAGTAGCGGTGCTGCTGATCCTTTCCTGCCGGGAAGGCGGGCTTCCGGCAGAGACCGACCGCCTTACGCCATTGACGGAAGGCTGGTACATGATGGCGGATGGGGAACAGGTGGAACTCCGGCTCCCGGCAGAGATCCCGGCGGAGGAAGGAGAAGACCTGGTCCTCTTCAACGACAGCCTCACCGACGAGGACGGCGGCAAGCTGCTGTCCATAGGCAGCGCCCTGTACCGCCCGCAGCTGCATCTGGGAGACCAGACCCTCTTCGTTTATGACGACGAAGCCTTCCCCCGGAACCAGCAGATGCGCATAAAGCTGAACTGCATCGGGACCCTCCCCGCCAGCCCCGGCGGGCAGACCCTGACCCTCACCTACGCCAACATCGGCAATGCTTCCTTTTCCGTTCCCGTCATGTATCTGGGCGACAGCGCCGCCCTGCTGCTGCACCATTTTACCGAAAACCTGTTCCATTTTCTGATGGCCCTGACCATGGCCATCCTGGGCATTGCCGCCCTGCTGGCGAAAGCCTTCTTCACCAAACACAGGCTGGGAGACCCCCGCTTTATCCACATCGGCTGCTTCCTGTTGCTGTGCGGCGTCTGGCGCCTGTTGGAAACGCCCTTTTTCCCTGCGGAGAGCCGGTTCTACCCGGTGGACTGCTGCATCTCCCTCTATGTGTCCATGCTGCTGGCGGTGCCCATCCTCCAATATGTGCGCATGTCCGCATCCCGCCCCTTACGCCGGGCCCTGAACGCCTGCATCCTCGCATTTTACCTGAATGCCGCCGTCCAGGGGCTTCTGGCGCTCCTGGACGTCTTTGCTCTGAGCGAAATGCTCTTTGTCACCCATTTCCTGCTGGCCGCCACCGTAGCCGTTTCCGGCGCCGCCCTTCTGAAAGGCCCTTCGAAGCAGCGGAGCCTGCTGCTGGCCTTTGCCGCCCTGGGGCTCAGCAGCCTCCTGGCAATGCTCCTCTATTGGCTGCTGAAAATCAGCTGGTACGATCTGCTCATAGAGCTGGGCATTCTGGTGTTTGTTGCCATCCTCCTGTGGGACCTTCTGCGCACGGTGGCGGAGAATTTCCATTTCCGGGCGGAGGCGGAGGCTTACCGCCGGCTTTCTCTGGAGGACCCCCTTACCGGGCTGAAAAACCGCCGGGCCTTCAATGAGTTTTTAGAAGAACTGGCGCAGACCGCCGGCAATTATCGGAATGTCGCTCTGGTCTTTATGTCCATGAAGGACCTGAAATCCACCAACGACAGCTCCGGCCACAAGGCGGGAGACGAGCTGCTCATCGGCACGGCCCAGTGCATAAAGAGAGCCCTTTCCCCTTACGGAGAATGCTACCGCCTGGGCGGCGACGAGTTCTGCGCCGTCCTGCCGGATCCCCCATCGGACCCGGCCCGGTGGCACACCCTTCTGGAGCAGGAGCTCGACCGCTACAACTGCCAGAACCGGCATAAGATCTCCGTTGCCTGCGGCGTCAGTTATCTTCGGAACAAAGCCGGAGAATTGAAGACCTTCAGCAACTGGAAGTTCGAAGCGGACCAGAGAATGTGCCGGGACAGAGACCGTGGGAAGGATGGTCCGGCGGAAAGCCGGCTTCTCCCGGAAGAGAATGAGAATGGGGGAGATTCCTGATGCAGACGAACGTGAACTTCCTCGTCGCCGGACTGATCTTCCTGCTGCTGATCCTCTATCACGTTTCCACCCAGCGCCGCCTGAGCCACAGCGGGCACGGGATCTTCTTTTTCTGTATGGGGGTAGGCATTGCAGACATTTTGCTTGATCTGGTCACCGCCATCCTCATCGATTTTCGTATCCCCGCTCTCCGGGGCCTTCTGGAGCTTTTGCTGGTCCTTCTTTATCTGCTGCAGGTCCTGTTTCCCTACATCCTGTTCTTTTACACGGAGACCCTCCGCCAGGTGGACGGCCGCACCCCGGCTAAATTCCAGGTGCTCCCCATGCTGCCGGCATGCGTCCTGTGGCTTCTGGTCCTTTCCAACCACTGGACCGGCCTTCTGTTCCAGGTGGCGGAGACCGGGCTCTATCTCCGGGGACCCTTGTATTTGGTCACCTATTGCGCCGCCCTTTTCTATGTGGCCCTGATCGGCGTCCGCAGCCTGATCCACTACCGGCAGCTGGGAAAGCGCAACTTCCTGGTGATCTGGCAGTTCCTGCTCATCACCGGCGTCTGCGTGGCCATTCAGGCGGCCCGCAACGATTTCCTGATGACAGGCTTCGGCCTCAGCCTTGGGATCACCCTGCTCTTTCTGACCATCAACAACCCCTACGACCATACGGACAGCCTCACCGGCGCCCTGGATGCCCAGCGCTTCCGGGAGCTCGCCCAGAACCGGATCGACAGGAAAAAGCCCTTCCACCTGCTGGGGCTGAAGCTGTACCAGCTGGAGCACATCAACAACGCCATGGGAATGGCCACAGGCAACCAGCTTCTTGTGGAAACCGAGCGGATCCTGCGGGAGGCCAACCCTTACGGCCCCGTATTCCGCACCGGCGGGAACCAGTTTTTTACCATGGTCTTTTCCCTGGATAAATATGAGCAGGTATGCAGCCAGATCCGGGACGCCTATGAGGCTCCCCTTTCCCTGGGCGGAGAAAAGGTGGAATTCCCCGCCGTCATCTGCGGCATCCGGGACGGGGAATCTTACAGGAAGAGCGACGTCCTGCTGACCTATGCCGACCACCTCTTTTCCTCTGTCCCCAAGACGGCGGAGACGGTCCTCATCCAGGGAAACGAAGAGACCCTGAAGGGCTTCCGTTATGCGCAGGAGGTGGAACGATTCCTGAACGTGGCTCTGAAAGAAGACCTCTTTCAGGTCTACTACCAGCCGGTGTATTCCACGGAAACGGGGGGTTGCGTCTCTCTGGAAGCCCTCAGCCGCCTCTACCACCCCCACCTGGGCTTTGTCCCCCCGGAGGTGTTCATCGGCATCGCGGAGAAAAACGACCAGATCGCGAAGATCAGCCTGCTGCAATTCCGCCGCATCTGCCGTTTCCTGCAAGAGCACCCGGAGGCCATGGAACTTGTCCAGAACGTAAAATGCAATCTCTCCCCTGCGGAGCTCCTGAAGCCCGGCCACTGCCGGAAGCTGGTGGATACCATGAAGGAGCACGGGCTCCATCCGTCCTTCTTCCAGTTTGAAGTGACGGAGACGGTGGCCACCCGGTACAGCGACAGTCTTTACCAGGCGGCGGAGATCTTCATGGAGGACGGAGTCGGCCTCTGCCTGGACGATTTCGGCTCAGGCTACGCCAACCTCAACACCGTGCTCCAGCTTCCCTTCTCTGTGGTAAAGCTGGATAAATCCCTGCTCTCCGGCATCTGCGATACCCCAAAGGTGGCCCTGTTCTACCGGGGCATAGTGGCTGCCATGGAAGCCCTGGGCTACCGGGTGGTGGCGGAGGGCGTGGAGACCCGGGAGGAGCTGGACCTGGTGACCCGCTTAGGCGTCGCCATGATACAGGGCTACTATTTTTCCAAGCCTCTCAGCGGTGAAGAGATCCTGAAGCTCCTGCGTTCCCAGAACAAGGAGGACCAGTAGCCAGTAGCCCCCCGGGGCCCGGAAGCGGAAGCCTCCGGCACAAAAACAGCGGGCCGAAAGGGCCCGCTCTGCGGCCGCCCCCAGGGGGCGGCTCTTGTCTCTGTATGTTCCCGGCGCAGCCGGTTCCTCCATTTTAAACGCCGCAAAACGGCTCTCTGCAAACCATCGCTCCCGGCACAGCCGGTTTCCCCGGTTCCCGCTTCATCCCGCCCCGCCTCAGTTGTCGGTGGCGGACAGGAGCATCAACAGATCGTTCACCTGCTCCCGCATTTTGTACTTCAATATCTTGCCGGCGGCGTTCATGGGGAATTGGTCCACAAAGGTCACATAGCGGGGGGTCTTGTGACGGGCCATATGGTCCCTCACATAAGCCTTCAGCTCCTCGGCGGTGACGGTCTCCCCTTCCTTCAGAATGACGCAGGCCATCACCTCTTCCCCGTACTTATCGTCGGGGACGCCTATCACCTGCACGTCCTTCACCTTGGGATGGGTGTAGATAAAGTCCTCTATTTCCTTGGGGTAGATGTTCTCTCCGCCCCGGATGATCATATCCTTCAGCCGGCCGGTGATGCGGTAATAGCCGTTCTGGTCCCGCATGGCCAGGTCCCCCGTATGAAGCCAGCCCTCCTCGTCTATGACCGCCGAGGTGGCCTCCGGCATCTTGTAGTAGCCCTTCATGATGTTGTAGCCCCGGGCCACAAATTCCCCGATCTCCCCGTCCGGCAGCTCGGCCCCGCTGTCCGGGTCCACAATGCGGCACTGCACGCCGGGAAGGGGCTTCCCAACGGTCTGGACCCGGGCCTCCAGGGGATCGTCCACCCGGCTCTGGGTGCAGCCGGGAGAGGATTCGGTCTGGCCGAAGACGATGGTGATCTCCTTCATATTCATCTTTTCCACCACGTCCTCCATCACCTTCACCGGGCAGGGGCTTCCCGCCATGATGCCCGTCCGCATATGGGCGAAGCTGGTCTTGGCAAAATCCTCATGCTCCATCATGGCGATGAACATGGTGGGCACGCCGTGGAAGCAGGTGATCTTCTCCTTGCGTATGCAGGCCAGGGAATCCTTTGGGATGAAGTAAGGCAGCGGGGAGAGGGTGACGCCGTGGGTCATGGCGGCGGTCATGGCCAGGACCATGCCGAAGCAGTGGAACATGGGCACCTGTATCATCATCCGGTCCGCCGTGGACAGGTCCATGCAGTCCCCTATGCACTTGCCGTTGTTCACCACGTTGTAGTGGGTCAGCATGACGCCCTTGGGGAAGCCGGTGGTGCCGGAGGTGTACTGGATGTTGCAGACGTGGTTTTTATCCGTGAGCATGGCCCGGCGGTGGACCGCCTCCACAGGAATTTTATGAGCCATATTCATGGCCTTGGCCCAGGTGAGACAGCCGGGCTGCTTGGAATCTATGGTGATGATGTTGCGCAGGAAGGGCAGCCTGCGGAGATGCAGGGGCTGGCCCGCTTCTGTTACCTGCTCCAGCTCGGGGCAGATCTCTTTTATGATGGACACATAGTCGGAATCCCGGTAGCCGTCCCCCATGATGAGGGTATGGGTGTCGGACTGCCGGAGCAGGTATTCCACCTCGTGTATCTTATATGCCGTGTTCACCGTTACCAGGACGCAGCCGATCTTGGTGGTGGCCCAGAAGGCGATGTACCACTGGGGCACGTTGGTGGCCCACACCGCCACATGGTCTCCCTGCTTCACGCCCATGGCTATGAGGGAACGGGCAAAGGTATCCACCTCGTCCCGGAATTCGGCGTAGGTACGGGTATAATCCATGGTGGTGTAACGGAAGGCATACTGCTTGGGAAATTCCTCCGCCATCCGGTCCAGGACCTGGGGGAAGGTCAGGTCTATGAGGGTATCCTTTTCCCAGACGTACTTTCCTGTTCCCGCCTTGTTATCGAAGAGCTTCTGGCGGACGCCGTTCCTGCCCAGATATTCGCTCATGTAGTTGACGAAATGGGGGAACACGATGCTGGACTCGCTGAGGTAGGGGGCCCAGTGGCGCACCCACTCAAAGGAAACGTAGCCCTCGTAATTGATGGAGCGCAGGGCTTTCATCATGGAATCTATAGGCAGATCCCCTTCTCCCATAAAGCGGTACTGGACGTCTCCGTCCTCCTTCACCAGAGAGTCCTTGGCATGAACGTACTTGATATAGGCTCCCAGGTTGCGGACGGTGGCCTCCGGGGATTCTCCCGCAAAGCGGTAGGGATTGTGTATGTTCCACAGGGCTCCTACGTTGTCGCTGGCCAGGGCGGTGAGGAAATCGGACAGCCGCTCCGTGTCGCAATAGACGCCGTTGGTCTCCACCAGAAGGGTGACGCCTTTTTCTTCCGCCAGGGGCAGCACCTGTTTCAGCAGGTCCAGGGCCAGCTCGTCTCCCAGATCTTCTCCCGGCTCCATGTGATAATCCGCCAGGACCCGCACATAGGGGGTGTCCATTTTGGCTGCCAGCTCAATGTATTTTATAAGCTCTTCCCGGGTCTCCTTTTCCTGGTCGGCAAAATTCAGGGGACAGCTGGTGGCCAGGCAGGGGATCTCCAGCCGCAGTTCCTCCAGCTCCTGAAGGGTCTGGGGCAGGCGCTCGTCGGCAAAGGCTCTGCCGATGGCGGCGATGTTCTGCACGCCCCATACCTCTATGCCGTTGAAGCCGCAGTCTCTGGCCATGGCATAGATGTCCTTCCATTTGAATTCCGGGCAGCCAAGTGTGGAAAATGCTAATTTCATCGATCCTTCCTCCATCAGTGGTATGCTTGCTGTTGCGAAGAGCTGCGAAAAAAAACGCCCCCGAAGCTATTATGATAGCTCCAGGGACGATAGGATATACCGCGGTACCACCCTGTTTGCCGCATGGCTGCGGCCTCTCTTCAGGTTCCATCAAACCTCAGGCTCGGTAACGGCGCCTGCCGTGGACCCCTACTGGCCGGCGGGACCTTTTGTCCGCCTGCGTTGGGGGCCCCTGCTCGGGAGCCAGAAGGCAATCCTCTGCGTACCGGCTCGCAGCATCCGCCGGCTCTCTGCAACGCGTTCAGGCTTGCCGCCTCTCCGTCTTCGCATTTCACTCGTTTCGCAATGAAACAAATATACTAAATGTCCCGGGATTTGTCAACTGCAATTCTGCGATTTTATTGAAAAAATGCTTCATCGGGCGGGAAATATCGTATGACTTATTGCGGAAGGGCGGGTCAGTATTCTTCCACCTGGAACACTCCCGGCTGCCGGCTCAGTTCCTCCACCAGCCAGGCATGGTCCCTGCCCTTGCTCAGACGCAGGGAGATGATGAGGCCGTAGCCTTCGGGAGTGATGGCGTTGGACCTGCTCACCTGGGTCTCCAGCACCTTGTGAGAAACCGACCTGGCATGAGACAAAAAGGCCTTCAGGTCTTCCAGGGATTCCAGTTCCACAAACAGATCCACCACCTTGGAGCGGTTATAGAAGTAGTCCTCCACCTTGGGCAGGAGAGCCAGCACGATGAACACGAGGACTGCGGCAATGAGGGCGCCCTGATAAAAGCCGATGCCCAGGGCCAGGCCGATGCAGGCGGAGGCCCAGAGGCCCGCCGCCGTGGTGAGGCCTTTCACCTTGTTCCTGGCGGTGACCAGGATCAGGCCGGCTCCCAGGAAACCGATGCCGCTGATGACCTGGGCCCCCAGCCGGGCCGGGTCGGCCACAGTGCTCATGGTCTCAAAGATATACTGGCTGGTCAGCATGGAGACCGTGGCTCCCACGCAGACCAGGATGTGGGTCCGCAGGCCCGCCTGATGCTTGTTGGAGCCCCTTTCCAGGCCCACCACCCCGCCAAAGAGCACGGCCAGTAAAAGCCGCACCGTGATGGAGGCCGTATTCAGTTCCTGCATCATCTGCACAAATTCCTGATAATCCATATCCGAACCCTCCTGTTGAAGAAGCGCCGTAGTTTTTTTTAGTTGTATTATAAGATACCTCTAATTATAATAAAAATCAAGAAGAATTCTGTAAATCAGAAATTTACGGCCCCCGGAGCCGGTCTGTCACAGCCGGCCCC
>JAUNBO010000192.1 GCA_030527065.1 Bacillota bacterium
CTCAGAACCCATTCTGCAATGTCTTCGGGACGATACGCCAGAAACGAAGCCCCCGCCTCCCGCAGCTCCTCTACGGTCCGCAGGCCCCAGGCGCAGCTGATGCACGCCGTTCCCGCATTGGCCGCCACCTGGACGTCCAGCTTGGTGTCTCCCACATAGGCCGTTTCTTCCGGGCGAAAGCCCAGCTCTTTTATTATGTACAGGAGGGCGTCCGGCTCCGGCTTCCGCGGGAAACGGGCGTCGTTGCCCAGGACCAGGGCAAAAGAGCCCGGCGGGAAGATGATTTCCGCCATGCAGGCGGTGATCTCATGGGGCTTGTTGGAAAGGATGGCGCAGCAGACGCCGGCCTCCCGCAGTCTGGACAGAGTGTCTTCCATGCCTTCAAAAGGGCGGGTCCTGTCGCAGCAATGGGCCGCATAATATGGATAATAGGCCTCATAGAGGGCTTCCTGCTCCTCCCGGCTCCCTTCCGGCAGGGCTTTCTGGCACAGGACCTTCATGCCTGCACCCACCATCAGCCGGTAATCCCGGGACGGATGGGTGGGATAGCCTTTCAGAGACAATATGTGGTTCATGGCGGCGGCGATGTCTGCAATGGAATCCACCAGGGTGCCGTCCATATCGAAAACACATAGCTTTATCATGGTCATATCCTCGTTGAAAGTGTTCCGGAAGAGCTGCCTCTATTTCAGCAGCTTGGAGTAATACGAATTGCAAGTGTACAGGGCTGCCGCCGGATTGTGGCCCAGGACCCGGTCCTTGGCGATGAGGGTGGTGACGGGAGCCTCTGAATACTTGTAAAACAGGCTGTCGTGGCCCACGCAAAGGCCCACCACGATGTTCAGCTGGGTCTTTTCCTTATTCAAAAGGCGGGCCTGAAGGATGGGATTGCACATGTGGGCCCCCACTTTTTTGCATTGGGGGTCTATGCCCACAAGCTCTTTGTCCACGGCGCCCACCTTACAAATTGTGCCATAGACCTGGAAGCCCCCCCTCCGCAGGATCTTCGCCAGGATGCGGCTCTCGTTGATGAGTCCCGCGCAGGTGGCGATCCCCAGCTTTTCCGCTCCCAGCCGCCGGGCAAATTCCATGGTCTCCTCTACCCGGGTGAATTTGTTATAGAATTCATACTCCACCTGGGCAGCCACAGACATGATCTTCTGGTTTTCTGTGTCCTCATTGTAAAGCTTCAGGACCTCATCCAGCTCTCCCTCCTCCAGGTGGGTGGTGAGGCAGAAATCCGGGTAGGTCCCGTTTCTTTTGTTGCAGCCGGTGAGGCCGCAGTCCACGCAGCTCAGGCCTGGATTTTTCTTATCTTCCCCCATTGCTTTTTCCTCTCTTTCTGTTTGCCTTTCGGTATCGCCAGCCCGTATCCGGGCAGGGATGGGTGTCTTGACGGAAACGGCAGGTGGCGGGACCCGTCAGCCCCGGTATTCCGGGCACTGATACCTGGGCTTGCCGGCGCTGGCTTTTCCGTATTCTATGGCCTCTGACGGGCAGCCGCAGATGCAGGCCATGCAGTGGGTGCAGCGGTTGTCCCAGACGGGCCTTTCGTTTTGCAGCGTGATGTTGCCCAGGGGGCAGCTTTCGGCGCATTTCCCGCAGCCTACACAGGCGTCGGAGGCGGCGAAGGCCTTGGCCTTGATGGCAAAGCGGTTGAAAAAGCGGTTGGCGAGGCCGGATTTGAAGCTGTCGGCCAGGCCGGTTTTTACTCCCGGGAAATCCAGGCCGTCCCGGATGGCGGCGGCTCCGCTTTCCAGCACAGGCTTTGCGGCGGCAATGATCTTTTGCGCTTCGGCCTCTCCCGGGACAGGGAACATGGCGACATAGTTTTCCGGCATCACCACCGTAAGGGTCCCGCGGCAGAGCAGGCCCTTCTCCCGGCAGAGGGCCCGGTTGGCGGCAGCGGCCCTGCCGGTATCGCTGCCGCAGGTCATGACGAAATAAGCCTCCCTGCTGCCGGAGAAGCTGCTTTTCCGAATGAAGTCTGTGAAAATGCGGGGAAGCTGCCAGGCGTAGGTGGGCGAAACGAACACCCACGGACGTTGGGAAACCAGCTCCGCCCCAACGCCGCCCCGGATGAAAGGAAAGGAATCGGTCAGCTCGTCTTGGAGCCTGTCGGCCAGCATTCCGGCGCAGTACCGGCTGTTGCCGGTGCCGGTGAAATAGATGATCATATTGGACGCCTCCTCAGAAAATGATGTCCTTGCGGCGGTCGGTCTGCCGTGGGCCGGGTCTCTGCCGGCGCAGGCCCTTCCGCTTCCGTGTCCCATGGCCTCTGTCGGCGCAACCTTTTCCGCTTCTGCGCCTCACGGCCTCTGCCGGGCAGCTACCGCCGCAGGGCGCACAGGACCATAAGGCCCATGGCCTTTCGCCTTTGCAGAAGTTCTTCCATCTCTCATTCAAATTTTTTGACCGCATTGAGGTAGCGTCCCAAAATGCCGATGTTCACATAATAGTAGGAGT
>JAUNBO010000030.1 GCA_030527065.1 Bacillota bacterium
CCCCCTGTCATATCTTTCCCCCTGCCGAATATACATGAAAGGGAAAGGGGACAAGGCCTGTGAAGTGGATTTTGTGTGTACTGCTGGTGGGGGGAGCGGCCGCTGCCGGCTGGATGAAGGCCCGGCATTTTGAAAACCGGGTGGCCCATCTGCGGGACCTGCAGAAAGCCCTGCGGGCGCTGGAGGCGGAGATGAAATACCGCAGAGCGCCCATGCCAGAGCTATTCGCCCGTTTGGGAGAGCAGACAGAGGGGTTGGCCGCCGTGTTTTTCACCGGCGTCGGGAGCCGCCTTAAAGAAGGGGCGCAGTTTGATTTTTCCGGGCTGTGGACCGCCCAGGCGGAAGGGGCCTATGAGGGCAGCTCATTAAAAGAGGAAGACCTGAGGATCCTTAGGGACATGGGGATGGAACTGGGGAAAACAGATATAGACAACCAGGAAGGACTTTTCCGGGAGGCCTTCTACCGCCTGGGGGAAGCGGAGAAGGAAGCGGCGGAAGAAAAACGGACAAAGGGAAGGATGTACAAAGGGCTGGGCGTGGCGGCGGGGGCCGCCGCTGTGGTCATGCTGCTGTAAAAGACAGGCGGCAGCGGGGCTGCCGGCAGTGCGGAGGAACTTTATGGACATCAATGTGGACATCATCTTCAAGATCGCCGCCATCGGCATCATCGTGGCGGTGCTGAATCAGGTCCTCATCCGGGCAGGCAGGGAAGACCAGGCCATGATGACCACTCTGGCGGGCATCATTGTGGTGCTGCTGCTCATCGTTCAGCTCATCAATGATTTTTTCACCACAGTAAAGACCATGTTTCAGTTTTAGGAGGGCGGGCCTGTGACCGGAGACGCTTCGGACATTTTCAAAATAGCGGCCCTGGGGCTTTGCGGCGTCTTTTTGGCGGCGGCGGTAAAGGGTTACAAGCCGGAATTTGCGCTGTTTGTCATAGTGGTGACCAGCGTGCTGCTGCTCCTTGCCATCCTTACACAACTGACAACGGCCTTTTCCTTTTTGGGACGAGTTTATTCCGGGATCGGTTATGGACAGTCCTATTTCCTCATAGTGCTGAAGGTCCTGGCAGTGGCCTATGTGGCCGATTTCGCCGCCCAGCTTTGCCGGGACGCCGGAGAGACCTCTGTAGCGGGGAAGGTGGAATTGGCGGGGAAGGTGATCATTTTCTGCCTGGCCTTGCCGGTGATGCTGGCCATTGTAGAGCTGATAGAATCATTGCTGCCTATGGGATAAGGCGAAAGGGAAGCACGGAGGATAAGCCTTGGATTACGAAGAGATCATGGAAAGAGAGCTGGAGTCCCTGGGGCCGGAAGGCCTGGACCAGCTGACAGAAATGGGCAGAGAAGCCCTGGGAGACCGGCTGAGTCTGGGGGACGTTCTCCACGGCCTGCTGACAGGGGAAAGCTCCCTGAACGCAGAGGACCTGTGGCAGGCCGTTCTGGAGCTGTTTCTGGGGGAGGTCTGGTCGGCGGTGGAGCTGGGGGCCCAGATCCTGCTGATCTGCGTGGTGATGGGGCTGCTTCACAGCCTTTCCTCCGGTTTCGGCGGCAGCGGAGCCTCCGGCATAGCCATCATGGTCTGCAACTGTGCGGCGGTAGCCCTGTGCCTGAGAGAATTCGTTTCTGTCTACGCCATTTGCGGGGATGCGGTGGATACCACGGCCACGGTGATGCAGATCCTGCTTCCCATCATGGTCCCCCTGCTTCTGGCTATGGGAAGCCCCGCCACGGCGGGCATTCTGAACCCGGCCATCCTGGCCGCCGTCACCGTCTTTGCCGGCATCGTCCATCGGATCGTGCTGCCGCTGCTTTTCCTCTCCTGCGTCCTCTTTTTGGGAGACTGTCTTTCGGAAAAGCACTATGTGAAAAAGCTGGCCGGCTTCTTCCGCACCCTCGGCGTCTTCTCCATGGGGCTCTGCGTTACGCTGTTTACGGGGCTTACCGTCATACGGGGCCTTTTTACAAAGACTGCCGACGGCCTCCTGATGAGGACTGCCCGGTATTCTGTGGATCATTTTGTCCCTCTGGTGGGAAGCTTTGCGGCGGACTCTCTGGAAATGGTCCTGCGCTGTACGGCCACCATAAAAAACGGCGTGGGGATCTTCGGGGTCGTCGTCATTCTGGCCCTTCTGGTGACGCCGCTTCTGAAGCTGGCGGCCACGGCCCTGGTCTTCAAGCTCAGCGGCGCTCTGGCGGAGCCCATAGGCAGCGGCTCCGCAGCGGATTGCCTCAACGAAATCGGAAACACGGTGCTGCTGCTGGGGGCGGTGCTGCTGCTGGAGACCATCCTCTTTCTGGTCTTCCTGGCCGTCCTCATCAACATCAGCGTGGCGTGAGAGGGGGCAAGGCGGCTGTGGAGTGGCTTACTGAGTGGATGCGCAATCTGTTCCTGACGGTATGCGCCGTGTCCTTCCTCCAGCTTTTGCTGCCGGCAGGGGATATGGCAAAATATCTGCAATTTGTGTTTTCCCTCATCGTGCTGGGGGTCATTCTGTATCCGCTGTTAGGTTGAGCGTGGAAAGCCGGCGGCAGGGGAATTTTCTGGCATACGAAGGGCCATGGCCCTCATACATTAGGAAGGGGAGGGATCGTTTTGAAGGAGAAACTGAAAAACGACCGTTTTACCAAAGACCTGTTCTATAAGCTGCTGACCATAGTGCTTCTGGCCGCCATGGGGCTATTGTTTTTTGACGTTCTTACGGAAAGCCGGGACGGCAGGAAGCAGGTGGCGGACCTGGACGGCGGAGAGGAAGTGACGGCGGAGACCGCTGTTGAAAGCGCCGCCGCAAAAGAGGAGCAGCGCCTGGAAAACATCCTGAGCCAGATAAAGGGCGTGGGGGAGGTCCAGGTGATGCTGGTCTGCCGGGAGGAAAACAGCTCTGCGGTATTTGCTTCCGCCACGGCGGAGACAGGTCCGGTGACAGGGGTGATTGTGGTGGCGGAAGGTGCGGGAAGCGCCGCCGTAAGGAGCAATATCATCGACGCCGTAAAAGCTGCCTACGATCTTCCCGCAGACAGCGTTACGGTCTTTGAAAGCAGAGAATGAGGGGGAATAGAAGGTGAAGCAGGTGAGAATCGACAAAAAGAAGATGGTGGCCCTGGGGGGGATGCTGGCGCTGATCTTTGCCGTGGGGATCGTGAGCAACCAGATGGCGGACCGCCAGTCCCTGGAGACCACCAAGGGTTATGAGGAATATGAGACAGATCAGATGGATCTCCACGACGGCCAGGTGCTGGTGGACAGCATAAGCCTCCGGGCAGTGGCCGGGACCTCAGATCAGCAGGGGGACGCTCAGGCGGCGGAGGAGTCGGCGGCAGGCGCAGAGGCGACCTCGCCAACTGCGGTGACCGCCGAGAATGGGGCTGAAGGGACTACGCCGGCGGCGGCCACAGTCACAGAGGGAGCCGTGGAAACGGTCACCTCCGACGACCTCAGCGAATTGGAGAATGCGGACAGCTATTTTGACGAGGTGAGGGCCACCATCAACATGGACAGAAACGAGGTCCTTTCCATGCTGACGGCTGTCATAGAGGAAACCCCTGCCGGCGCTGAGCAGGACGCCGCAACGCAGCAAAAGCTCAAGATCATCGGCTACATGGACACGGAAAAGACCATAGAAAGCCTCATCGAAAACAAAGGCTTTGCGGAAGCCCTGGTGGTGATCACGGACTCCTCGGTCACCGTGACGGTGAACAAGGCGGACCTGAACCAGGAAGATGTGGCAAAAATCAGCGACATAGTGATGCGGGAAACAGGCCGCAGCGCCGATCAGATCGTGATACAGAGCAAGTTTTAACTTGCAGAACTCTGTCTTCGGCTGAGAAGAGCAGATACGCCTTCTCTGCCGAAGGCATTTCTTTCGGGTAAAAAAGTTTTAGTATGGACAAGGCACTTCAAATTGGCTATTATGAAAAAAAGTGAACAGTTCTGTACGGAAGAAGGAGGGGACTGGCATGGCGGTGTTGGAAGCCCTGGAGAAAGATCTCTATGTCGATGTAAATGAAAAAAGCCGAAAAAAGATACTGGACATGTTTTTTCTGGGCCGGTCACTGCAGATACCGGTCCTGGACAATGGAAAGATTGTGGGGATACTGGATCTTTTTGATTATCTGCAGGCTTCTCAGAAGAACAGAGAGATTGCCGACATCATGGAGACGGATATCGTCGTGGCCGGCGAAGAGAGGGGCGTATTTTCCTTCGCCTCTTCCAACCAGGGGATCCTTCCTTTTGTAGATACGGAAGGGAGATATAAGGGATATATCAACAGGATCACCATCAAATGCTATCTGCCCAGCAAGGAATATATGCAGGTGATAGACTCCTGCATAGAGGAAATCGGGGACGGGGGCGAGGTGGATTACAGCCTCTTTGAGAAAACCTTTGACGCCGTCTTTGAACGGAATTACGATGGCGTCTTCATAACGACCAGGAAAGGGATCACCTACAATGTCAATGAAAAGGCCAGGTATGTGCCGGGGCTGACGGCTGAAAACATTACCATCAATGGGAAAACCAGCGATTTGCGCTATGAGGAGCAACGTGAGATCCCCGTCAGTATGACACAGATCCTCCAGAACAAAAACGAGGCCAGTATCAGCGACTTCTATGAAAATGAAGGCGGTATCGTCAAGATCATCAACAATTTGAAAGACTTGAAAAAGGAGATCGCATCCACAAAGGAGCTGGCGCTGAAATATCAAAACGAAGTGGAATTTCTGAAATGGGAGGATTCTCAATCCACAAAGATTGTGGCCAAGAGCCCGGAGATCCGTCAGATCGTCAACCTCTGCCTGAAGGTCGCCTCCGTGGATTCCACAGTACTGCTCCAGGGGCCCTCCGGCGTGGGCAAGGGGGTGCTGACCGAGCTGATCCATAAGAGCAGTAAGCGGAAGGACAACCCTTTCGTGAAGATCGATTGCAGCGCCATCCCTGAAAATCTGATAGAATCGGAGTTGTTTGGCTACGAACCGGGTGCGTTTACCGGTGCGGACAAGAACGGCAAGATCGGCCTGCTGGAGCTGGCGGATTCCGGCACCGTTTTTTTGGACGAGGTAGGGGAGCTGCCTCTCAATCTGCAGCCCAAACTCCTCCGGGTATTGCAGGATCAGGAGGTGCTTCGCATAGGAGGAAGCAAAGCGATCCCGGTGGACATACGGGTCATCGCCGCCACCAACAAGGATCTGGAAAAGATGGTGGACGACCATTCCTTCCGGGAAGACCTCTACTATCGCCTGAACGTGGTTCCCATAAGGATCCCGCCCCTGAGAGACCGCAGAGAGGACATTCTCCCTCTCATAGAATTGTACTTATCCGTATTCAATGAAAAATATGATTTGCAAAAACAAATAGAAAAGGACGCCCTGAAATCCCTCATTGATTACAGCTGGCCCGGGAACGCCCGGGAATTGAAAAACGTCATAGAATATCTGGTGGTGACCAGCACGGAGGATCAGATCCCCAGAGAAGCTCTTCCGGATCACATCGCCCGGGGGGCGGGCCCGCAGAAAGCCTTTACAGGAGAAGAGCTGCCGCCGCTGAAACAGGCGGTTGCCCAATTGGAACGGGAGCTGTTGATGGCAGCCATGAGGAAAAGCGGCAGCATAGAGGAAATGGCCAGGCTGCTTCAAATGGATCGGACCACCATCGGGAGAAAGCTGAGCAAATATGGGATCCGCACATATTTTCGTTAAAAAGTCCGTTTCAGCGCCGGAACGGTAAATAAAAGGCTTTGTTTTAAGGAACGCACAAGCCGTGCAAAAGTGCACGAACCGTGCGTTCTTGCACGGCTTGTGCTAAAACATGGGAAATTCCTTGTTTTTGAGCCGTTTATGGCAGAAGCGTGCGTTTTTGCACATAGAGGAAGAAGACGCACGCAGGGAAATCTTTCTTTTGCCGGAAGCCGGCGGGATCTTTTCTGAAAAGGATTTCTCTTGCAATTTCAAAGGTTTTTATAAATCAAGAAGAAACCGGAAGTGATTTTTCCGGTTCTTTTTTCTTTTGGCATAATTTTTGTAATTTGTAAGTGAAAAGTTGAAAGGAGGCCGAAAAAATGTGTTTACGAGTGGAAGATCATGTTGTTCTCGGAAAGCCGGAAGAATGCAATGTGGTCACCATCACTGTGGATGGAAAAGAGCTGCAGGCGAAAGAAGGAGAGCCGATCCTGGCCGCTCTGGTCGCCAACGGGATCATGATCAACAGGTATACGGTAAAGAGAAATGAGCCGCGGGGCCTGTTCTGCGGCATCGGACAGTGCACGGACTGTGCTATGGTGGTCAACGGAAAGCCCAATGTGCGGACCTGCGTCACTCAGGTCAAGGCGGGCATGGTAATAGAAACACAGCGCGGAGTTGGAAAAGGGGGTGAAGAACGGTGATGAAACGGGAAGTGGTGGTAATCGGCGGTGGTCCGGCCGGACTGGCAGCAGCCATTGAAGCGGCCGGGCTGGGCGCCAGGGTACTGGTGATAGACGCCAACGCCAGAGCAGGCGGACAGCTGTTCAAGCAGATACATAAATTCTTCGGCTCCGGCGCACACAGAGCGGGGACCCGGGGCATCGACATCGGGACGGCCCTGCTGGAAGAGGCGGAAAAGCTGCAGGTGGAGATCTGGCTGGACAGCGTGGTAGTGGGCATCTTCGACAACAAGGAGTTGGCGATAGAGGTCGGACAGGATTCCGAAAACAAAGAAGTACGGATGGTACGGGCGGAAAAACTGATAGTGGCCTGCGGCGCCTCTGAAAACGTAGTCCGCTTTCAGGGCTGGACCCTTCCGGGGGTCATGGGCGCCGGCGCAGCTCAGACCATGATCAACGTCAACCGGGTGCTTCCCGGGAAAAGGGTCCTGATGATAGGCTCCGGCAACGTGGGCCTGATCGTCTCCTATCAACTGATGCAGGCCGGCGCAGACGTGGTGGCCCTGGTGGAAGCGGCGCCTAAAATCGGGGGCTATGCGGTCCATGCCTCAAAGATCACCAGGGCGGGGGTCCCCATATATACAAGGCACACGGTGCTCCGGGCCATCGGCAAGGAGCGGGTGGAAGGAGCCATCATTGCAGAGGTAGATGAAAGATGGCAGCCTGTGCCGGGTACGGAAAAATATTTTGAGGTGGACGCCATCGCCATCGCAGCGGGACTGAAGCCTCTGGCGGAAATGACCATGATGGCCGGCTGTGAGATGTACTTTGATCCGGTGCAGGGCGGCTGGGTCCCCATCCATGACAGGAATATGGAATCCACCTGCCCGGGAATCTATGTGGCCGGCGACATCACAGGGATAGAGGAAGCCAATACGGCTCTGGAAGAAGGGCGTCTGGCAGGAGTGGCCATTGCGGAAAAGCTGGGGAGGATCTCTCCTGCGGCGGCTGAAACTACCAAAGCCGAGATATGGGAAAGATTGGGCGGACTTCGGTTCGGACCTCATGGAGAAGCGAGGATGCTGGCCAAGGAAAGGCAGATCCATTGCTTTGAAAAAAGAGTCAGATGACGGGGGAGGGAAAGGAATGTTAGCGCAGGAAGGTTACTTAACCATTGAAGAACTGAAGGCAGCCAAGGACTATCCCAGCCAGGAGCGTTTCGGCAAAGGGCCGGTGGCGGTGATCGAATGTATCCAGGAGATCCCCTGCAACCCCTGTGAAATGGCCTGCAAATTTGGGGCCATCGAGATCGGCTCGCCCATTACGAAGCTGCCCCGGCTGGACGAAGAAAAGTGCAAGGGCTGCGGCCTCTGCGTCCCCAAATGCCCGGGACTAGCCATATTTGTCATCGATAAGACTTATTCTGAAAAGGAAGGGACGGTCTCTTTTCCTTATGAATACCTTCCCCTGCCGGAAAAAGGGCAGTGCGTGGAAGCTGTGGACAGAAAGGGGAAAAGCGTATGTATAGGGACTGTGGTGGATGTGAAGAACATCAAGAGCTTCGACAGGACGGCGGTGGTGACCCTGGCGGTCCCAAAGGAACTGACGGATCAGGTCCGGGGAATCAGAAGAGGTTCCGGCTCCTTTGAAATGGATGACGACATGTTGGTCTGCCGCTGTGAAGAAGTGACTCTGGGAGAGATCCGCGAGGCCATCCGCCAGGGAGCCCGGGACGTAACGGGAGTCAAACGGAGGACCAGAGCGGGCATGGGCCTGTGTCAGGGACGGACCTGTGAAAGACTGGTGCAGCAGATCCTGCGCCAGGAGTTGGGCGGCAAACCGGAAGAGATCGGCGCCAATACAGCCAGGCCGCCTCTGCGTCCGGTGACCTTTGCATCCCTTTGCGGCGGAGAGGAAGAACAGGAGGAAGAGAGAAATGAAATCATATGACGCCATTGTGATCGGCGCCGGCGCCATCGGGTCCAGCGTAGCCTATCATCTTGCGAAAAAAGGCATGAAGGTGGCCGTGGTGGAGCGCAGCGATCTGGCTTCCGGAACATCCAGCGGCTGCGACGCCAGCGCCCTCATCTGCGATAAAAAGCCGGGCATCGATACAAAATTGGGCTATGAAAGCATCCAGCTCTACAAAAAGTATGCTCAGGAATTTTCTTATGACTTTGAATTTCACCAGCGGGGCAGCATTTACGTCTGCGAATCGGAGGAAGAGTTGGAAGTGGCCCGGGGTTACGCTGCGGCGGAGGCTGCCGATGGCTATCCCATGCGGATGATGGACAGCTACGAACTGAAGGAAGCGGAGCCCAATCTGGCTCAGGACCTGGTGGGGGGGATCTGGACAGAATGCGATTCCTCCGTCACCCCCTTCAGAGTCGCCTTCGGTTTTATCGAAGAGGGGAAGAAGTTAGGGCTGGAGGTCTTTCCTTATGAAGAAGTGACAGAGGTCAAAATGGATGGCGGAGCGGTATCAGGGGTGGTGACCACAGGCAGGGAGCTTCGGGGGAAATATGTGGTGAACTGCTGCGGTGCTTGGGCTCCTTTTGTGGGGAAGATGGTAGGACTGGACATTCCCATCAAGCCCAGGAAGGGCCAGATCCTCGTGACGGAGAAAACAGACCTGCTGGTAAAGGAAAAAATCCAGGAATTCGGTTACATGCTTTCCAAATTTGAAGACGTCAAATACGAGAGGAAGGTGAGCCGCCGGGTGGAAGAGCACAACGTGGCCTTCGTCATAGAGCCCACGCCGGCCCAGAACATGATCATCGGAAGCAACCGTTCTTTCGATGGCTACGACAAACGCAACACGCCGGGAGCTATGAAGGCCCTGGCGGAAAGGGCCATTCGCTTCATCCCGAAGATCAAGGATGTGAATATCATCCGGGCTTATGCAGGGCTGCGTCCCTATTCCATAGATCACCTGCCCATCGTTTCCGCTGTCGAAGGCCTTCCCGGCTGCTTCATCGCCGCAGGCCACGAGGGAGACGGTATCTGTATGGCTCCCATTACCGGCTATCTCATGAGTCAGGTCATAACGGGGGAAACGCCCATGTTTGATATCGATCGTCTGAGATTCGACAGATTCAGAGATGAGGCGTATCTGAAAACCGTGGCGGAGGCATATGAATCATGACACAGGAACAGAAAAGAGAGTTTGGATATCTTTCGGGAGAAGAGCGGGAAAGCCAGTGGATACAGATGCGGAGGGGACAGAATGTCGCAGGTTATTCTGTAGGGATATTGCACCTGGACAACGTATGGTATCCGCTGCTGCCCGGGAATGTGGCAAACGCCTGCACCTATGATTTCCCGGTGAGGCTCAAGGCTGTTCCGGGCCTGGATACTCCCAGGCTCCACGGCGGAGACCCGGAAATCTTCCAGGCCCTGCTGGCAGCGGCCAGAGAACTGGAAAAGGAAGGTGTAAGAGCCATCTCCGCAGCCTGCGGCTTTTTCGGGCATTTCCACAGCCAATTGGCCGACGCCATAGACGTCCCCGTGGCCCTGTCCAGCTTGGTACAGATCCCCTGGATCCGATCTGTTTTGAAAAGAGAGCAGAAGATCGGCGTTTTGACAGCCAATGCCTCGGCCATTACAGAAGAGTTGCTGAAAAGCTGCGGCGTGGAAGATCCGGAGCTGCTGGTGATCAGAGATCTGCGCCATGAAGAACAGTTTTCAGCCATTATGGAAGACCGGGGCGCTTTCGACAACGCCCAGGTGAGAAGGGAAGTGGTGGCAGCTGCGGAAGAACTGGTAAACAGCCAGCCGAAGCTGGGAGCCATCCTGCTGGAATGCAGCGACACGCCTCCCTATGCCTATGCGGTTCAAAGAGCTACGGGCCTGCCGGTGTTCGATTTCATCACCATGATCAAGTGGCTCCACTCCAGCGTGAACCAGACGCCTTACTGCGGATGGATATAATGATGATTATTTTATAGAGAAAAGAAAGGAGAAAAGAAATGAAAGCATTGCCAAAAGGAATGATCGTACCGTTGATAACCCCTTTTAATGAGGATGAAAGCATCGATTTTGAAGGCTATCGGAAGGTCATCGATCACGTCATCGATAAGGGGATCCATGGGGTCCTGGCCGCCGGGAGCACCGGGGAATACCATACCATGACAAAAGAGGAGCATAAGTCGGTCATAAAGAAGGCCTGTGAATTTGTAGGAGGAAGAGTGCCGGTGATGGCGGGGATCAGCCAGACCACGGCCAGGGCCACCATTGAATTCGCAAAATATGCCGCTGATTGCGGAGCTACCTGGGGCCTGGTGCTCCCGCCCTATTACCAGCCCACCACCCGGCAGGGAGTCTATGATTTTTTCAAGGAGATCGCGGAAAATTCCCCTGTCGGGATCGTGATCTACAACAATCCCCTGGCCACCGGTGTGGAACTGGAGCCGGAGCTTCTCTATGAACTCAGCCTGCTGGAAAACATCGTTTCCGTCAAGGATACCTCAGACCAGGAGCATACATGCAAGGTGATTGCCCTGACCAAAGATGTGTCGGACTTTACCGTCATCACCGGTTACGAGCATTTGATGCTTCCCACTTTTTCTGTAGGCGGGGACGGCGCTTTCGCCATCATCATGAATCTCCTGCCCGGGGAAATGGTGGAACTGTATCAACTGTCCGTGGAGCAGAATGATTTTGCAAAAGCTGCGGAATTGAACAGGAAATATGCTAAAATGTATGGAATGATGGAGGCGGAACCTTATCCTGGTCCCGTAAAGGCAGCCATGGAGCTCATCGGCCTGCCCGGCGGACCTGTCAGGAAGCCTCTGACACAGCCCTCTGAAGCGACGAGGAAGGCCTTCGCCGAGGAATTGAAAAAGATTGGCTACAGCATAAAATAGCCGCATCGGTGGGGAAAGGCGCAGCGCCACCCGGCGGGGCCGCCTTTCCCCGTCTGAAGGTCCGAATGGTTGCTTCCGTCCTTGTAGACGCCGCTGCTTCCGGCAGCGGAGAAGGAGGTTGATATGAGTAACAATAACATGATACAAGAAAGAGATAATTTTGGCAGTAAATTCGGCACCATCATGGCCATGGCGGGCATGGCCGTAGGACTGGGAAACGTATGGAGATTTCCCGCCATGGTGGGGGAATACGGCGGCGGCAGCTTCTTGTTTGCCTATCTCCTTTGCCTGTTCGTATGCGTCATCCCTTTTGCCGTTTTCGAAGCCGGCCTGGGCAAAGGCATGGGGAAGGGCCTGGGAGATACCTATGCCCTTATCCTCAAAAAAGAAAAAATCGGTAAAGCCATAGGCTCCATCATTTCCCTTTCCTATATGACCATGAATTTCTTTTTCTACATCGTCGTGGGCATGAGCATCTACATGGTCTACGCCTGCGCCACTTCAAAGTGGGATGTGATGGACGCCACGGAAATCTACGGTCACGCCATGGCCAACAAGCCCCTGATGGTAGGGCTGACCCTGGTGATGGTGGTTTGCTGCGGATGGGTCCTTTACAGAGGCGTCAGCGGCGGCATTGAAAAGCTCAGCAAGGTCATGGTCCCATCCATCGTTTTCATCTTTGTTTTCGCCATCATTTTCTGTGCCTTCAGCATTGACCAGATCGTAGACGGATACAATTACTATCTGAACCCGGACTTTTCCAAGCTGCTCAGTATTGACATCTGGGTGGCGGCCATGGGGCAGGCCTGTTTTTCCGTAGGGATCGGTCCCGGCTGCGTCCTGGTGTACGGCAGCCATATGAAGGAAGACGCCGATGTTCCCCTGAGCCTCACCACGGTGGCCCTTTTCGATACGGGCATCGCCATCACCGCCGGCCTGGCCATCATGCCCGCCTGCATCGCCCTGGGGGTGGAGCCGGGCTCCGGGTCTAACCTGATCTTCCTGGCCATCCCCAAAATGCTTTCCGTGCTGCCTTTGGGAAATATCTTAGGAATCCTGCTGTTTCTGTCCATCTTCTTTGCGGGGATCACCACGGCGTTCGCCCAGCAGGAGGTGGCAGTCACCTCCATCAGCGACGGATACAATATTGGCCGAAAAAAAGTAGTGGTAGTCACTACAGTAGTCAGCGGGATATTTGCGCTTCCCTGTGTCTGGAGCGAGGCTTACATAGACTTCTGGAACAATTTCGCAGGGAATTACTGCTTCATCGTATCTGCGGGAATCGGCGCCATCGCCTACTTCTGGATCTACGGAGCGGACCGGATCCGGACGGACGTCCTGAATCCCACCAGCGAGATCAATCTGGGGAAATGGGCCAGCAATTACATCAAATTTGTGGCGACCCCCATTCTCATCATTGTCATGCTGAATTCGCTGTTCCCGTTTTTATAGAAAAAGGAGGACCTTACCATGATGACAGGAACCATTCTCATGCTTGGCTTTATCGTGATCCTTTGGATAGGCGTCGGTCTTCTCCTTTGGAAGACAGTCAGGACAAAATAGCCGAAGGAGAATAAAATGGAAAACAAAACGACAGGGATACAGTATGGCTGCCTGCATGGAGAAAACGATGGGCGTTTTATCCGGACAAAGCCCTGGCAGCAGATGGCCGGATATGCTATAGGCATCGTCTACATCGAGCATGTCAATTATCCGCTTCTGCCGGGCAATGTGGTGAACGCCTGCACCTATGATTATCCGGTCAGGTTGCGGGCGGTCCCCAACCTGACCAACCAACGCCTTTTCAATGCGGACCCGTCCATTGCCCGGGACATCATCGAGACCGCAAAACATATGGTGGAAAAAGAAGGCGTCCGGGCCGTCTGTTCCGCCTGCGGCTTCTTCGGCAATTACCACAAGCAGGTGGCGGCGGCCCTGGATGTACCGGTAGCCATGTCCAGCCTGGTGCAGCTGCCCTGGATCAGGACCCTGCTCCGGCCCGGGAAAAAGGTGGCCATTCTTACAGCCAACGGCGCCGCCATCACCCCGGCGCTGTTTGACAGCTGCGGCATAAGCGACTATAATGACGTCATCATCAAAGACATGCTTCATTCTGAGGAATTTGCCGCCGTCGTGGATATGAGAGGGCATTTCGACAACGAAAAGGCCCGGAATGAGGTGGTGAACGCCGCCGTGGAGGCGGTGGCGGAGGGGGACGGCGTAGGCGCCATATTACTGGAATGTAGTGATATGCCTCCTTACTCGGCAGCCATCCAGGAAGCCACCGGGCTGCCGGTGTTCGATTTCATCACCCTCATAGACTGGATGCATAAGGCGGTAAGGCAAAGGCATTATTCCGGATGGGTGTAAGCAGGGAAAGGAGATTTGCATGAAAAGAGAATTAAAGCCGGAAGCGATATTGTTTCCGGCGCCGGTGCTGATCATCGGCACCTACGATGAAAAGGGAGAGGCCAACGCCATGAATGCGGCCTGGGGCGGCGTCTGCAGTTCAACGCCTCCCTGCGTGGCGGTCTCCATCCGGGAATCCAGAAAGACCTATGAAAACATCTGTGCCTCCTGCGCTTTTACTGTGAATTTCCCCGGCGTTCAGCACCTCAGGGAGGCGGATTACTTCGGCATCGTCTCTGGAAAAGACGAGGATAAGCTGGAAAAGACGGGGCTTCACACCAAAAGAGCAGAGCATGTCAATGCGCCGTACATTGAGGAATTTCCCCTGGCTCTGGAATGTAAGGTGGTGAAGGTCGTAGAAATCGGCTCCCATAAGCAGGTGATAGGGGAGATCACGGGGATTCTGGCGGAGGAAGAGGTCCTGGATGAAAAGGGACGTCCGGATGTGGAAAAGATAAAGCCGCTGATCTTCGATACGGTGGCTTCTGAATACCGCTGCATCGGCGAACCCGCCGGCAAAGCCTTCCACGATGGAAAAGTGTTTATGAAGTA
>JAUNBO010000193.1 GCA_030527065.1 Bacillota bacterium
TTTTCGAACCCAAACTCTGTGAGTTGAGCCTTAAAATTCTCTGGGACGAGGACAGTCCGGCGGGCCGTCCCCCTGGCACCCCTTTGATACAGTAACAAAAAGCAACGGGAGCGGCAAAGCCGCCCCATCCGCTGACAAAACAATGATACCTTCAGTTGACAAGGACACACACGGTTTTCAGAGAGCAAATTTCACCCAGAACATTGTTGTCTTCGCTCTACGTAGCTACTGCTACGCCTCGCTCATCCGCCTCGTTCTGAGCAAAATTTGCTCTCTGAAAACTCCTTCGGACCTGAAAGCCTTGTATTTTTGTGTCTGGCAAGGCCGCAGGACGAAGGCTTACTGAATGTAAGGCGAGGACGAGAACGCAGCCAGCGCAGAAATACAAGGCTTTCAGGCGTATGTGCTCTTGTCAACTGAAGGTAAACCCGCGCCGACACAACTTTACAAGGAGGTACCTTATGGACCATCAGGAATTGATGAACATACTCCCCCACCGGGACCCCATGCTTCTCCTGGACAGAGCCGAATACCGGGAGCAGGCCGCCTGCGGCGAAAAGACCATCACCGGAGAAGAATGGTTTCTGAAAGGACATTTCCCCGGAAACCCGGTGGTCCCCGGCGTGATCCTCTGCGAGATCCTGGCCCAGACCTCCTGCGTGCTGCCGGAGGTGGGGGCCTCTTCCCAGGCCCCGGTCTTTCTCACGGGCCTGGAAAAGGTCCGCTTCCGCCGGCCGGTGGGCCCCGGAGACCTCTTCCGGACCCGCTGCACCCTGCTTCGGGCAAAGCCCCCCTTCTTCTGGGTAAAGGGCCAGGGCTTTGTAGGCGACGCCCTCTGCGTTTCCGCAGAGTTCTCCTTCGCCCTCCGGTAACCGCATTCGTCTTAGCGCCGGGGGTTTATTTCATAAAGCCTTTCATGGATGAAATCAGGTACAGCGGAATGCTCAGCACCTCCCTGCCGTTCGTTTCATTTTTCATGGAAGTCTTTACGGCATACTTCGGCTCATATTTTTTTCTGTATTCCGCAAGAGAGCGCGCCTTTACGTTCCTCTCGGATTTCACCTCGATCGGTACGATCTCGCTGCCGCATTGGATGATAAAGTCCACTTCCGCCGTGTTGCCGCTGGACCAATAATATGCCGTATCGTCAACGGATTTGAGCAGCTCACAGAGGACGTAGTTCTCCGTCATGGAACCTTTGAACTCACGGTAATTCGGCGTCGCATCCCGTACGACCTCGTACGGCAGCTTTGAAAGCTTGCGCAGGATCCCCACGTCCGCCATATACAGCTTGAAGGCCGTGTCGTCGGCATAGGAGGAAAGGGGCATAAACGGTTTTTCGATCCGACAGACCTTGTACACCAGTCCCGCACCGATCAGCCATTCCAGTGCGTCCTCCAAATCTTTTGAACGCCAGCCTTTTTTGACATGGCTGAAAATGAACTTCGTGTTTTCCTTTGCGAGCTGCTCGGGGATAGAACGCCAGATTGCGGATAGCTTCGGGAAGTCCTTTGCCGGCGCATGCTTTGCAAAATCAAGCTCATAGCTGTTGATAATGGCCTGCTGTACGCTTTCCACCTGTTCCATATTGTGCGTCCGGCACCATGTTTCCACCGCTTCCGGCATACCGCCGGTGATATAATACTGCCGCAGGAATGTGACAAGCCGCTCTGCGATGGGCTCGGGAAGCGCATCCCCTTGCTTGAAGCTTTCCACGAAGTCCGCCAGATTTTCGGGGCCCGCCGCCCTGAGAAACTCGGGGAAGCTCATCGGGTATAATGTCAGGAAATCCACCTTTCCGACTGGAAAGGAAAGCTGCTTGTGCAGTGCGACGCCTAAAAGCGACCCCGCGCAAACGATATGGTATTCAGGCGCATTTTCACAAAAATACTTCATCGCTGTGATCGCCCTACCGCATTCCTGTACCTCGTCGAGAATGATAAGTGCGCTGTCCGGCTGGATTGTCTTACCAAATACAAGCCCAAGCTCAAACAGGATGCGGCCGGTGTCATAATCCTTTTCAAAAACCGCCTTCAAAGAATCGTTCTCCTCAAAGTTGAAGTATGCGACGTCGGCATAATATCGCCGCCCGAACTCCTTGAGCAGATAGGTCTTTCCGCATTGCCGCACTCCCTTGAGGATCAGAGGCTTGCGGCCTTGCTTCTCTTTCCATTCGACCAGGTCTGTAATGAGCGCTCTTTCCATATGCGTTTCCCCTTTTTATCCACCTTTTTTGCGTTTATTATCTGCATTTTCCGCACTTATTATACATCACGAGCCGCAAGTTGTCAAACCCGCCGCAAAAAAGGACGACGGCCAGGGGCTCAAAAATATTACAATTCAGCGGCAAACCGAGTAAAACAGAAGTGTCGGCAAAGAAAAAGCCCTTACCAAGGCCAGCCTACCGCAACGGGCCCCG
>JAUNBO010000194.1 GCA_030527065.1 Bacillota bacterium
GAAGCAAGTTTTTTCCTTGCGGCGGGAGACAAGGCGGGGTATAATGAAACGCAAGGAAAACTCAACAGGAGCAAATAAGGAGTCAGATATGGACATTCAAGAGCGCATGCTGGAATTGCGGCTGCAAGGGCTGTGCTGCAGCCAGGTAATCCTGCAAATGGGTCTGGAAGACCTGGGAAAAGAAAACGAAGATCTGATCCGGGCCAGCCGGGCCCTGTGCAACGGGCTGGAGACAGGAAAGCTCTGCGGCACCCTCAGCGCCGCCTCCTGCCTGCTGTTTTTAGCCGACGAAGAAAACGCCGGGGCAATGAACGACCAGCTGGTAGACTGGTTCGAGGACGCCTTCGGTTCTTCGGAATGCCTTACCTTATTGGATAACAGGCCGCTGAACAAGGTGGAGCTTTGCCCTAAAATAGTGGAAGCCACCTATGAGAAGGTTTGCGAGCTTTTGGAGGACAGCGGAGTCCCTTTTGGCAATGAATGATGAAAAAAAGCTCTGCCTGGACCAATGGACCGGTGAAAAGATCGGTGCTCCCGGGCTCCCGCTGGACCGGCAGGAGCTCCGGGCGTTTCAGCTGACGGCGCTGCGGGATACCCTGGCTCTGGCGTCAGCGAAAAGCCGCTTTTATAAAGAAAGACTGTCCAATGCGGACCTCAGCCTTTCTCACGGCCCGGAAGACCTGGAAAAGCTGCCCTTCACCACCCAGGAGGATCTGCGGGAGCAGGGTTTTTCCATGCTCTGTGTTTCTCAGGAGCAGATCAGCCGCATCGTCACGCTACCTACCTCGGGAACCACAGGCCCGCCCAAACGGGTCTTTTTCACAGAGGAAGACCAGGAGCTGACCCTGGATTTTTTTCACAGGGGCATGGAGCTCATGGTGGGCCCCGGAGATAAGCTGCTGAATTTCTTCCCCTGCGTCCGGCCCGGCTCCGTGGGGACTCTCCTGGGAGAGGGACTGGCCCGTCTTGGGACCGCCTCCCTGAATTGGGGACCGCCGGAGGATGCAATGGCAGCGGCTTTGGCTTTAGAGGAAGAGGGGATCACGGCCATAGCGGGAGCCCCTTCCCACATCCTGCCCGTGGCCCGGGCATGGAAAGCCATGATGGGCCCTGAAAAGCGGCGAAAGGCCGGGAGCTCCGGCATCAGGACCGTCCTGCTTTCTTCGGAGTATGTATCAGAAGAGTGCCTGGAGGAATTGAAAGAACTTTGGGGCTGCCGCTGCTTTGAACACTACGGCAGCACGGAAATGGGCCTGGGAGGCGCAGTGGCCTGCGGCTTTGGGAAGGGATACCATCCCAGGGAGGCAGACCTGTATTTTGAGATCATAGACCCTGCTTCCGGCCAGGTCCTGCCGGAGGGGGAATACGGCGAAGTGGTGTTTACCACGCTGACCCGCAGAGGGATGCCGTTGATACGCTACAGGACAGGAGACCGGAGCCGCTGGATCCCGGAGCCCTGCCCCTGCGGCAGCAGCCTGAGGCGTCTGGATAAGGTTGGGAAAAGAGGCGAATGAGCGCAATGGACAATCAAAACACAGCTTTGGTCATACTGGCAGGAGGCTTTTCCTCCCGGATGCAGGATTTCAAACCCCTGCTTCCCGTGGGAGGACTGTCTGCAGTTTCCCTGTGCTTGAAATTGGCCAAGGCTGCGGGAATTGACCGTGTTTTGGTGGTGACGGGGCACAGGCACGAAGAGTTGGAAGGACATCTGGCTGGCAAAGGGGAGACCATATACAATCCCCAATTTGCGGAGGGCATGTTCACTTCCATTCAGGCAGGGCTGGCCGCTCTGCAGAAAACGGGGCCCTTCCCGGAAGCGGTCCTGCTGCTGCCGGTGGACCACCCACTGGTCCCGGCCGCCGCAGTGGAACAGCTTCTGGAGGCTCACCGGGCGCACCCCGATTCCTTCATCGTTCCCTGCTTCCATGGAAAAAAAGGCCATCCTCTCCTGATCCCCCGGCGTTTCTTCCGGGAAATCGCTGAGTACGAAGGAACAAAGGGTCTGAAAGGGGTCACAGACGCTCACCCGGAAGAGCTGCTGCGGATAGACACTCCCTGGGAAGGGGTGGTCCTGGATATGGACTCTCCGGAAGATTACAGGGAGCTGCTGGAATATTATCAGAAAAACCGCATCCCGGGAAAGGACGTCTGTCTGGCCGCCCTGGAGGAATACGGGACGCCGCCCCATGTGATGCGGCATTGTACAGCGGTGGCGGAAACTGCCGTAAAAATGGCTGCGGCCCTGAACCGGGCGGGCTACGAATTCGATCTGCCCCGGCTTCGGGCTGCCTGCCTGCTCCACGACATCGCCCGGGTGGAGGAGGACCACGGAGAGGCGGGAGCCCGCTATGCGGAAAAACAGGGCTGGTACGAGCTGGCCCCCCTGATACGCCCCCACATGTATTATTCCAAAGAAG
>JAUNBO010000195.1 GCA_030527065.1 Bacillota bacterium
ACAAGTCGGCCATTCGCGGGAGCCACGCATTCTAAACCCGCTCGCAAAAGCTGTAACTCGAAAAACGGGCAAGCAAAGCCATCCCCCAACAGGCCCCGGCTTTGCCGCTCCCGCCACTGGCATATAAAGCATAAAAGGGGAAAACATGGACATCTTCAACCGGTACGCGCCCTTCATCCAGGACTTCATCTATCAGAACCGCTGGGATTCTCTGAGAGCGGTCCAGGTGGCGGCGGCGGACGTCATATTCAATACAGAGGACCACCTGCTTCTGGCGGCGTCCACAGCTTCAGGGAAAACAGAGGCGGCCTTCTTCCCCATACTGACCCTCTTCAGCGAGGATATGCCCCGCTCCGTGGGAGCCCTTTATATCGGCCCCCTGAAGGCCCTCATCAACGACCAGTTCCTGCGTCTGGAAGATTTGTGCCGGGAGGCGGGCATTCCGGTCTGGCACTGGCACGGAGATGTGTCCCGGTCCCATAAAGACAAGCTCCTGAAGAACCCCTCCGGCATCCTGCAGATCACCCCGGAATCCCTGGAAGCCATGCTTCTCCGCAGACATGCGGACATCCCCCGCCTCTTTGGCGACCTGCGTTTTATCGTGGTGGACGAGATCCATTCCCTTATGAGAGGAGACCGGGGAGGACAGACCCTGTGTCTCATAGAGCGGCTTTCCCGGCTGGCCGGGGCGGACCCCCGGAGGATAGGCCTTTCCGCCACCATAGGAGATATGGAGAGCACGGGAAGATTTCTTTCTCAGGGGACGGGGCGGAATACCGCCGCCCCCCGGATAGAGGACAAGGGGATCCGCTGGCGGCTTTCCATGGAGCACTTTTATACGGAAGGGGTCCAGCCGGCGGAGGGCCGGGAGCTCCCCGGGCCGGCCCCGGCGCCTCTGGATGAAAAGACGGATACCGCGCCGGCCAACGCCGACCCGGGCATGGGATATCTCTTTGAGCATACCAGAGGAAAAAAGTGCCTCATCTTCGTCAATTCCCGGGAGGAATGCGAGGCCGTCACCACCACGCTGCGGCAGTACTGTGAGCTCAACAGAGAAACGGACCGCTTTCTGATCCATCACGGAAATCTGTCGGCCTCTTACAGGGAGACGGCGGAGGCGGCGATGAAGGATGAAGAGCAGCTCCAGACCACCGTCACCACGGCGACTCTGGAGCTGGGCATAGACATCGGCAGGCTGGAGCGGGCCTTCCAGATAGACGCTCCATTTACGGTGTCCTCTTTTTTGCAGAGGATGGGGCGCACCGGCCGGCGGGGCCTGCCCCCGGAGATGTGGTTCGTCATGCGGGAAGAGCAAGTGGAGGCCCGGGCCATGCTCCCGGTCACCATCCCCTGGAAGCTGCTGCAGGGCATAAGTCTGGTGCAGCTCTACGTTCAGGAGAGATGGGTGGAGCCTCCCAAGCTGGACCGGCTGCCCTTCAGCCTGCTCTACCACCAGACCATGGCCACCCTGGCCTCCTGCGGGGAAATGTCCCCCGCCTCTCTGGCTTCCCGGGTCCTCACTCTCAGCTGCTTCCGAAGGATAGATCAGGAGGATTACAAGCTGCTGCTGCGGCATCTCCTGCTTACGGACCAGATCCAGAGGACGGAGAACGGCGGCCTTATAGTGGGGCTGGCGGGAGAACGACAGGTAAATCACTTCAAGTTCTACGCCGTATTCCAGGAGAGCGAGGAATACACCGTCCGCAGCCATTCCCAGGAGCTGGGCACCATTGTGGCGCCGCCTCCCGTGGGAGAAAAAATCGCTCTGGCCGGCCATGTATGGGTGGTGGAGGAGATAGACTATAAGCGGCATCTGGTCTACTGCGACCAGGTGAAGGGCCAGGTCCCCGCCTATTTCGGCCAGTGCCCCGGCGATATCAACACCAGGGTGCTGGAACGGATGCGGCAGGTGCTGCAGGAGGAGGAGGGCTACCCCTATCTGATGAAAAATGCGGTGGTCCGGCTGGAGGAAGCCCGGAGGGCGGCCCTGCGCTCCGGCATGGCGGAGGAGCCCCTGGTCTGTCTGGGAGGAGATATGTGGTGCCTGTTTCCGTGGCTGGGGACCTACGCCTTTCTCGCCCTGGAGCGCTTTCTCAGGATCAAATGCGCCGCTCCTTTGGGCCTGTCCGCCATGGATTCTTCCCGGCCCTATTTCATACAGCTTCGCATGAAGGCCGGGAGAGAGGAGTTTTTCCGGGTCCTGAGCCATATGGAAAAGCAGCCGCTGGACCCCATGGAGCTGGTCTATGAGGAAGAGGTGCCCCTCTTTGAAAAATATGATGAATTTCTGCCGCCGGAGCTGGTGAGGAAGGGCTTTGCCTATGGCATTCTGGGCATAGACGAAATGCGGCGGCGGATCCGGAGCTGGGAAGGCCTGTAAGA
>JAUNBO010000031.1:0-6642 GCA_030527065.1 Bacillota bacterium
CCGGCGACGTCATCACCACCGTATCCCAGAACCCGGACGCCATCGGCTACGCCTCTCTGGCCTCCGTTCAGGACAGCGTCAAGACCCTCTCCGTTGACGGCGTGGCTCCCTCCGAGGACAGCGTCAGGGACGGCAGCTACGTCATCCAGCGGCCCTTCGTCCTCGTGACAAAGTCCGACACGGCTCTTTCTGAGGCTGCCCAGAGCTTCTTCGACTACATCACCTCTGCGGACGCCTCCGGAATCATTTCCGCCGCGGGAGTGGTCCCTGCCAATTAATAAGACGATGAAAAAAAAGCATTTGGAAAAGATCATACACGGCATATTCCTGGTCCTGGGCCTCATCACCGTAGGCTGCGTCCTGCTCATTACGGTGTATCTGGTGATATCGGGCCTCCCCGCTATCTGCGAGATCGGGCTGCTGGACTTCCTGACGGGGACCACCTGGGCCTCCACGGCGGCGGAGCCCTCCTACGGCATTCTCCCCTTCATCCTGACCTCGGTCTACGGGACGGCAGGCGCCATCCTTCTGGGGGTCCCCGTGGGATTTCTTACGGCGGTGTATCTGGCCAAGGTGGCGCCGCCGAAGATCAAAAGCACCGTGGGCGGCGCGGTGATCCTGCTGGCGGGCATCCCTTCGGTGGTCTACGGGCTGGTGGGTATGCTCCTGCTGGTCCCCGCCATCCGCAGCATCTTCAACGTGCCGGACGGCGCAAGCCTGCTGGCGGCCATCCTGGTGCTGGCGGTGATGATCCTCCCCAACATCATCAAGGTCTCCATGACGGCGCTGGAGGCGGTGCCCAAAGAATATGAGGACGCCTCCCTGGCTCTGGGCGCGACTCCCACGGAAACGTATTTCCGGGTGTCCGTGCCGGCGGCCAAAAGCGGCATTGCGGCGGCGGTGGTGCTGGGGGTGGGCCGCGCCATAGGCGAGGCCATGGCGGTGATGATGGTGTCCGGCAACACCCCCAACATGCCGGAGCTCTTCCAGAGCGTGCGCTTCCTCACCACCGCCGTGGCCAGCGAGATGTCCTACTCCGCAGGCCTCCAGCGTCAGGCCCTGTTCTCCATTGCCCTGGTGCTGTTCCTGTTCATCATGCTGATCAACGCCACTCTGAACTTCTTCCTGAAACGTGAGAAGGGAGGCAGAGCATGATGTCCGGCAAACGGCAAGCCTACGCTTTTACCATGAATGCTCTGATGTATCTGGCCGCCGCCCTCACCTGCGGGCTGGTGCTGCTGATCATGGGCTATGTGCTCATCAGGGGCCTTCCCAACGTCACTTGGGAGCTGCTGTCCACCAGGCCCAGCTACCTGGCCGAGACCATCGGCATCCTGCCGGACATCCTGAACACGGTCTACATCGTCATCGCCACCCTGGTCCTGGTCCTGCCCCTGGGCGTGGGAGCGGCCATCTATCTGACGGAATACGCCGCCAACAAGAAGCTGGTGGGCGTCATAGAATATGCGGCGGAGACCCTTTCCGGCATCCCCTCCATCATATACGGCCTTGTGGGAATGCTGTTCTTCTGCCAGTTCATGGGGCTGCAGACCTCCTTGCTGGCCGGCGCCATGACCCTGGTCATCATGAACCTGCCCACCATCATGCGGACCACCCAGGAAAGCCTCAAGACCGTCCCTCAGAGCTACCGGGAGGGAGCCTTCGGCCTGGGCGCTGGAAAATGGAGGGTGATACGCACGGTGGTGCTGCCCGGCAGCGTGGACGGCATCGTCACCGGCTGCCTCCTGTCCGTGGGGCGCATCCTGGGGGAATCGGCGGCCCTGCTGTTCACCGCAGGCTTTGCCCACGCCCTGAACGGCTTCTTCGAAGGGCTTTCCAGCGCAGGGGCCACCCTCACCGTGGCCCTGTATGTGTACGCCAAGGAGCAGGGGGAGTTTGAGGTGGCCTTCGCCATCGCCGCCATCCTGATGATACTGACCTTTCTGATCAACCTGGCCGCCTCTCTGGTCAGCCGGCATTTCAGAAAGCAATAGAAGGAGACACACATGAGCAATATCCTGACAGTAAAAGATCTGTGCCTCTGGTACGGGAGTACGCAGGCCCTCGATCACATCGATATGAACATAGAGGAGAAGAGCATCACGGCCCTCATCGGCCCCTCCGGCTGCGGGAAATCCACCTTCCTCAAAACCATCAACCGCATGAACGACCTGATCCCCGGAGTCAGGATCACCGGCCAGGTGCTTTACAAAGGCGCCGACATTTACGCCCCCGGCGTGGAGGTGAGCCAGCTGCGCCGGGAAATCGGCATGGTGTTCCAGAAGCCCAACCCCTTCCCCATGAGCGTCTATGACAACGTGGCTTACGGCCCCCGTACCCACGGAGTGAAGGCCAGAGCCAGATTGGACGACATAGTGGAGCGGTCCCTCCGGGATGCGGCCATCTGGGACGAGGTGAAGGACCGGCTGAAGGAGTCCGCCCTTGGGCTTTCCGGCGGGCAGCAGCAGCGGCTGTGCATCGCCAGGGCCCTGGCCGTGGAGCCTCAGATCCTGCTCATGGACGAGCCCACCAGTGCCCTGGACCCCATCTCCACGTCGAAGATAGAGGAACTTGCCACTGAACTCAAGTCGCGGTATACTATCATCATAGTGACTCACAATATGCAGCAGGCAGTCCGCATCTCCGACAGCACCGCCTTTTTCCTGCTGGGGGACCTGATCGAATACGGCAATACCGAAAGGCTCTTCGCCCAGCCGGAGGACAAACGCACAGAGGATTATATCACTGGGAGGTTCGGATAATGAGAAGTAAATTTGACCAGCAGCTCGCTCTTTTAAACAGAGAGCTCATCGAAATGGGCGCCCTGTGCGAGGAAGCCATCGCCGCCGCCGCCAGGGCCCTTTCCGACGGAGAGGCGTCCCTTGCGGGCAAGGCGGCTGCCGCAGACGGCGAGATCGACCGCATGGAGCGCAGCATCGAATCCATGTGCCTGAAGCTCCTTTTGCAGCAGCAGCCCGTGGCCCGGGACCTGCGCCAGATTTCCGCCGCCCTCAAGATGATCACTGATATGGAGCGCATAGGCGACCAGGCCGCAGACATTGCGGAGATCACCGGCTATTTGAACGGACGCACAGGCGCAGAGTGCAGCCCCATCCGGGACATGGCCGACGCCACCATCAAGATGGTGACCGAAAGCGTGGACGCCTTCGTCAAGCGGGACGTAGCCATGGCGGAGGCCATCATAGCTTACGACGATGTGGTGGATGAGCTTTTCGATCAGGTGAAGCAGTCTCTCATCGATATGATATCCGCTAACCCTCAGGACGGGGAATACGCCATAGATCTTCTGATGATAGCCAAGTATTTTGAACGCATAGGGGACCATGCCACCAACATCGCGGAATGGGTGGTGTTTTCCGTCACCGGCGTTCACGAGGGGAGCTGAGAACCATGATATGGTGCGTGGAAGACGACGCCGGCATACGGGAGATAGAGGTCTACACCCTGCGCTCCACCGGCTTTGAGGCCGAAGGCTTTGCAGACGGCGCCGCCTTTTTTGCGGCCCTGAAGCGGGAAAAGCCGCAGCTGGTGATCCTGGACGTGATGCTTCCGGGCATGGACGGAGTGGAGATCCTGAAAAAGCTCAAGGCCTCCCCCGATACCGCCTCTCTGCCCGTCATCATGGCCACCGCCAAAGGGCAGGAATACGACAAGATACAGAGCCTGGATCTGGGAGCGGACGACTATCTGGTGAAGCCCTTCGGCATGATGGAGATGGTGGCCCGGGTAAAGGCCGTGCTGCGCCGCAGCGGAGCCCCCGCCGGCCCGGCCCTCCTGAAAATGGACGCCCTGGAAATCGATGTGGAGAAGCACAGCGTCGCCGCCGGCAGTCTCCGGCCCCAGCTGACGCTGAAGGAATTTGAAATGCTGCGCCTGCTCATGTCCCATCCCGGCATGGTGTTCACCCGGGACCGGCTTCTGACGGATATCTGGGGCATGGACTACGACGGCGAGACCCGCACCGTGGACGTGCACATCCGCACCCTTCGCTCAAAGCTGGGCCCCTGGGGCGACCTCATCAGGACCGTCCGCGGCGTGGGCTACAAAATGGAGGCGGAGTCATGACCAAAAAAATCTTTCGTTCCATTCTGCTGGCAGCGGCAGCGGTGCTGCTGGCCTGCCTTCTCATCATAATGGGTGTGCTGTACGACTATTTCCTCTCCATGCAGGATGAGCAGTTCTCCGAACAGCTTGCCCTGGCCGCCGGGGGCGTGGAGTCCGCCGGCGAGGATTATCTCAGGGGCCTTGAGACGGAAAGCAGCCGCATCACCTGGATCGCCGCCGACGGCACGGTGCTGTACGATTCAGACTTCTCTCCGGAGGCCATGGAAAACCATTCGGACCGGGAGGAAGTGCAGGAAGCCCTGGAAAGCGGCAGCGGGGAAAGCTCCCGGTATTCCTCCACCCTCACGGAAAAAACCTTCTATCGGGCAACTCTGCTTTCAGACGGCACGGTGCTCCGTCTCTCAGTCACGCAGAGCAGCATCCTGACTCTGGTGTTCGGTATGCTCCAGCCGATCCTGGCCGTGCTGGTGCTGGCCGTGCTCCTCTCCGCCCTGCTGGCAAGCAGGCTGGCGAAGCGCATCGTGAAGCCCCTCAACGAGCTGGATCTGGATCAGCCGCTGGAAAACGACGCCTACGAGGAGCTTTCGCCCCTGTTGACCAGGATAGAGCAGCAGTACCGGCAGATCGACGCACAGCTGAACGCGCTGAAACGCCGGCAGAACGAGTTTTCCACCGTCACCGCCAACATGAGCGAAGGCCTTGTCTTGCTGAACGAAAAGGGCTTTGTTCTCAGCATCAACCCTGCCGCAGAGAAAATATTCGATACGGACAGTGAATGCGTGGGCAGGGACTTCCTCACCATAGACAGGAACCGGGACATTTCCGCCGCCATCCAGACTGCCCTTCAGAAGGGCCGCAGCGAGCTGCGCATGGAACGGGCGGGACGGGAATACCAGGTAGATATCAGCCGCATCGGCCGGGAAGACGGCCCCGACGGGGCTGCGCTCCTTGTCTTCGACGTTACGGACCGGGTCTTTGCCGAAAGAAACCGCCGGGAGTTCACCGCCAACGTTTCCCACGAATTGAAGACGCCGCTGCAATCCATCATGGGCAGCGCAGAGCTTCTGGAAAGCGGTCTGGTAAAGGACGAGGATGTGCCCCGTTTTGTGGGACAGATCCGCAGTGAATCCGCCCGGCTGATGACCCTCATTGAGGACATCATCCGCCTCTCCCAGCTGGACGAGGGCAGCCAGCTGCCCCGTGAAAAGACAGATCTGTATGCGTTGGCCCAGGAAACCGTCAAGTCCCTCTCCGGGGCGGCGGAAGCGAAGGGCGTGACCCTCGCCGCAGAAGGGGAAAGCGTCACCGTCACGGGGGCAGGCCGCCTGATCCAGGAGATCCTCTTCAACCTCTGCGACAACGCTATAAAGTATAACCGCCGGGGCGGCAGCGTGAAGGTTTCTGTTTCAGGCAATGAGGAAGGCGCCGTCCTCACCGTTGCCGACACCGGCATCGGCATTCCGCCGGAGCATCAGGCCAGGGTGTTTGAGCGCTTCTACCGTGTGGACAAAAGCCACTCCAATCAGACCGGCGGCACCGGCCTGGGCCTCTCCATCGTAAAGGGCGCCGCCCAGTACCTCGGCGCAAAGATAGAGCTGGAAAGCAAGCCGGACCGGGGGACAAGGGTGACAGTATTCTTCCCTTTTTGATATCTTTTCCCCTCAGGACGCCAGGCCGTACTTGGTCTTGATGCGGTCCAGCTTTTCCAGCATGGGCTCTGCAAGGAACCAAAGGGTGAGGGCGGTGGCGGCGGCGTGGACCAGGTCCATGGGAAGGCCGGTGAGGCAGTAGGCCAGGATGATATCCCACTCTATGCTGTGGGTCCATATGAGGGCGGAGGCCGGATTCATGATGCCGCCGTAGAGGACCACCGCCGCCAGGGCCCCGAAAACGCACAGAGAACTGCGGCTGCGTCGAAGAAGGCCCTTGCGGAACAACACGCCCCCGAGAAAACCGGCCAGCCCCATGGCGAACATCTGCCACGGAGTCCAGGGCCCCTGGCCGAACATGATGTTGGAGACCAGCATGGTCATGGCTCCCACCAGAAAGCCTGTTTCGCCGCCGAAGGCCACGCCGGAGATGAGGACGATGGCAAGGACGGGCTTGAAGCTGGGCAGCATGAAGAAGGCCGCCCGGCCTGCCACGCCTATGGCGCAGAGCACCGCCACCACCACCAGCTCCCGGGCCTGGGGCTTCCTGCCTTCAAACACGAGGAAGAAGGGCAGCATGGTTTCCAGCAATATCAGCAGGGCGATGAAGTAGTATTTGCGGTCGTCAAGATAGTATGCGCCGATGAAGATGGTGACGGGAATCAGCAGCAGTATCATGACGGCGGCAGCGATGGTACGGCGGGAAAGCCCGGAGCTTTCCCTGGAAATCTGAGGCGGCGGCGGTGCGGAGGTTCCTTTCCGGGCGACGGCCAGGGTGAATGCGATCAGACCGGCCGCCAGCACATAAGACCAGGTCAGGGCGTCGCCGGCGGCGGGGGTCATGCCTCCGTTGGTCACCAGGGCCGACAGGTCGGTGACCCTCAGGGTCTTTATGAAAGCGGCCAGC
>JAUNBO010000031.1:6742-13647 GCA_030527065.1 Bacillota bacterium
CTCGGCGCAGAACTCCACATCGTGGCTCACCATGAGCACGGCGACTCCCCGCCTTTGAAGCGTTCTGATGATCCCGGCAAGGGTCTGCTTGTATTCCGCATCCAGGCCTTTTGTGGGCTCGTCCATCAGCAGGATCTCCGGCTCCGACAGCAGGACCTTGGCCAGGGCGGCCCGCTGCTGTTCTCCCCCGGAAAGATCATAGGGATGGCGGTCCGCCAGCCCCTCCAGGCGGCAAAGCTTTACCATAGCGGCCACCTTCTGCCGCTGCCGGTCCGGGGAAAGCTCCCGGTCTTTGAGAATCTCGTACAGGTCTTCCCGGAGGTTTTTTTTCACGAACAGGGCCTTGGGGTCCTGGGGCAGGACGCCGGTCCTGCCGTTTATTTTCACCTCTCCCCGCCAGGCCTTCCGCAGGCCCCCGGCCAGGGCAAGCATGGTGGTCTTGCCGGCGCCGTTGCCCCCCAGGACGGTGAGGAATTCCCCCTTGTGCAGGGTGAGGGACAGGCCCTTCACCGCATCCGGCAGGTCTTTTTCGTATCTGAACCAGACGTCTGAAAGGGCCACGGCGATCCCGCCGGCGGGGGGTAACGATGGCGGCGGGTCCGGTACGGGCTCCAGCCTCCGGGCCGCCGCAAGCTCCGTCAGCCAGCGGCGGCCGTCCCGGATGGTGACGGGACACGGCGCAGTGTTGGGCACCGCCGCCCAGATGCGCATGGGCGCAGGCATGGCCAGAAACATGGAATGTCCTGCATTTTTCAGGGCTTCGCCGGTCCGGGCGGGGGGCCCGTCTGCGATGATGCGGCCCCGGTCCATCACTAAGGCCCGGTGGGACAGGGGGAAGGCCTCTTCCAGCCGGTGCTCCGTCATGAGGACCGTGGTCCCCAGCTCCCGGTTGATCTTTCCCACGGTGGCCAGAAACTCCGAGGCGGCGATGGGGTCCAGCTGGCTCGTGGGCTCGTCAAGGATCAGCAGAGAAGGCTGCATGGCCATGACGGACGCCAGGTTGAGAAGCTGCTTCTGCCCGCCGGACAGCTCGGTGACGTTTTTATAAAACCAGGTCTGTATGCCGAAAAACGAGGCCATTTCCGCCACCCGGCTGCGAATGACGGGGGTATCGTACCCCAGGCTCTCCAGGCCGAAGGCCAGCTCGTGCCACACCTTATCCGTCACGATCTGATTTTCCGGCGATTGCTGGACAAAGCCGATCAGCGCGCTTTGCTCCCGCTGGGAGATCTCATGGAGCAGCCTTCCCTGAAAACGGATTTCGCCCCTCCTGACGCCGTGGGGGGCCAGGACGGTCTTCAGCTGCCGCAGCAGGGTGGATTTGCCGCTGCCGGAGGGGCCGCAGAGGGTCACGAATTCGCCCTCGCAGAGGGTAAGGCTGACGTCGTCCAGGGCCGGAGCGGTCTGCTCCGGGTAATAAAAACTCAGGCCGGAGAGGCTTATCATTTCCTTCATCTTTCCGCCGCCCCCCTTTCCCGGCTGCTCTGGCTGCGCCATGCCCTGTCCTCCCTGACGTCCAGAATCACCGGGGTCAGGCACAGGGCCAGATAGGCCAGCAGGAAGCTCAGGGGGAAGGCCGTCAGCTCCGTCCCTCTCATGGTGGGATAATAACGCCAGTACAGGCCCCCGGCGGCCCAGCCGGACAGAATGTATGCGCCGCAGAAAAGCAGCCAGAAAAGCGCCGTTTTGTCTCTGGCATCGAAGCGGTAGATGGAGAAGGCCGTCCGCCCCGGCAGGCCGTAGCCCCGGCTCTTCATGCTGTCGGCGGTTTCGATGGCGTTTTCCAGGCTCCAGGTGATCATGATGGAAAGGACGGCGGCGGCGTTCCGCAGCCGCAGCAGCAGGCTTCCCTCCGAAAGGCCTCTCCCCACGCAGCGCCGGGCCTCGCTGACGACGCCCAGCTGGGTCCTGAACCGGGGGACAAAGCGCAGGGTCATGGAGAGCACCAGAGAGAGGGCCGGGATGATGCGCCCGAACAGGTACACGAATTTGTCGGAGGTCATGATCTGATTGTAGCAGGAAAACCACAGAATCACTGCGGCCAGCATGACGGCGGCGGCTATGCCGTAGACGATGCTCTCCAGGGTAAGGGGGTTGCCGCCGGGCAGATAGGTCAGGAGCGTCCCCCCCTGGTGATTGAAGGCGGGATTGATCAGGGCGGCCAGAAGCATCATGGGCAGCAGGACTGCCAGGGAAAAGCCCAGAGCCTTTTTTCCCCGGAGATAAATGCTGTACGTCAGGGCGCAGGCCAGGGATATCCCAAGGCACAGGGGGTGCATGAAGCACATGGAAAACAGCAGCACCAGGCCGAAGTACAGGAAGTTGATGGCGGGGTGATACCCGGAAAAAGCATCGCGGTTTTGCATAGCGTCAATCGTCCTTCTGCCAGCCTTCGGTGAAATATCTGCCGCTCACGTCATAGCCCAGGTCGCAGGTATAGACCCAGCAGATCACATCGCCGTCGCAGAGTTGATAACGGGAGGAACCGTAGTTGGGGAACCACTCGTTCACCTTGTACATCCAGCCGGACAGCGAGCCGCAATCGAACTCGTACAGATTGTGGATCCCTTCAATGTAGGCGCTGTTGTACACGGGAGTGGATGCGAATTCCATGTGGACGCCCTGCTCCTTGCAGCTGCGCTGCAGCACGTTGAAGACGCTCTCCCCTTCGTAGAAGGTCACCGTCACGGGCTCCAGGATCCAGCCGTCCTCCGGCACCAGCTCCGCCTTTTCCGGGTCCAGCAGGTCCATGTGCTCCAGGATCGTGGCGCAGGAGATGGAGATGGTGCAGCTGAGGGCGGTATCGGAAACCACGGCCTCCTGGGGCTCTGCGGGAAGAGGCATCCCCTCCGGGACGGAGTCGGTCTGGTATTGGTCCCTGTCTGCTTCCGGGTCTGCCGCCGTGGCTGACGAAGGCTCCGGCGACGCTTCCGCCTCCGCCGCTGCCCCGGAGTCTGTGGGGGCCTCCGCTGTGGAGCCGGGTTCCGCAGACTCGTCCCCGGACCCACCGCCGGTTTCCGCCGTGTCCTCTGCCGCCTCTCCGTTTTCAGAGAGCTCTGCCCCTTCCGCGGCGGAAGCCCGGGGCTCTCCCAGGGTCCAGCCTCTGGAATCGGGAGCGCCGCCGCCGAAGTAAAAGGCCGCTCCAAGGACAGCCACCCCAAGGACGGCTATGAGTATCTTCCGTTTGTTCTTCTGAAACCACATAAGCAACGCTCCTTATATCAGCCTGGCTGCATCCAGCATGTTGAACAGCATCTGGGCGATCTCGCAGCGGAGGATGGGCCGCAGGGGCTCTGTGTTCAGGTCCCTCTGGTCCAGAATGTCCTCGCCGTAGCAGAAGGCCATGCCTTCCCGGGCCCAGTCGGCCACGGTGATGTAGTCGGTGAACTGGGCCAGCGTGTTGAGGACCTCCTGGGCGTCCAGCCCGGTATCCATGCCGCAGAGAGCCGCCGCCCGGGCTACCATCACGGCGGCCTCCTCCCGGGTGATGGTCCCTTCCGGGGCGAACAGCCCGCCGCCGACGCCGTTGACGATGCCATACTTATGGGCCGTTCCGATATAGCCCGCATACCATTGGCCGGAGGCCACGTCGGTGAATACGCCGGTGTCTTCGGCTTCAAGGCCCAAGCTCCGGGTGACGATGGCGGCGAACTGGGCCCTGGTCATGGTCCCGTCCGGCACAAAGAGGCCGTCGCCCATGCCGTCTATGACCCCCCTTGCCGCCAGGGCTTCGATGGCAGCCTGGTTGGGATGGGCGGAAACGTCCCCGAAGGTGGCGCCGGGAACGGTGACGGAAAGCTGCTTCACCTGTTCATGCCTGCCCGGCAGCCCGGCGGAGCCGCCGGCGTTGGCCGAAACCGTGATGGCCACGTCGTCCATGCGGTAGAAGCTGCTCTGCCCTTCGGCCAGCCGCAGGGCCGCCGCCAGGCCGCAAAGCCCCTGCTCCGAGGCCATCTGGCTGGAGCCGGCGCCGGAGGCTGTGTGAAGGAAGCTGCCGTCGGCATTGCGGAAGCTGAAAAGATTGTCCAGCAGGGTGTTCCCGTTTTTCACAAAACGACTGTCCTCCGGGTCCAGCCCCAGCTCGCAGAGGGCCACCATGACCTGGACCACGCTCTCAAAGTTGGCGGAGCCCCAGCTGGAATAGCCGCCGTCGGCGTCCTGCATGGCGGAGAGGCAGGCCAGGGCCTCTTCCGTGGCGGTCCTGACGGCGGTCTGGCTCTGGTATTTGGCCAGGGCCTGCAGGGCCATGGCGGTGACGTCCGGGTCGGCGCTGCCTCCGCCGCCTTCCCCGGTGAGGCTCCAACCTCCGTCGTTCAGCTGGCGGCTGAGGATCTCGTCTATGTACATCTGCCGGGTGGCCTGGGTGACGGCCTCCGGGTCTGTGGGCATATCGTAGCCGCCGCTGTCCAGGGCGATCAGGGCCCAGATGGGGCCGTTGAGCCCCTGACGGAGAGTCCTGTCGAAGTCGCCCAGGGGAGTGAGGAGATCATAGCCCGCCACATCCTGCGGGTCTGCGCCGATGGCGGTGAGGGCCAGGATAAGCCTGCTGTATTCGGTGTATTTTGTCTCGTGGAGAACGCCCCTGCCGGCCTCTATGTACTCCTCCACCACAGCGTAGTAGCCGTCCCAGTATTCCTGGGGCACGGAATGGCCGCTGCGGGCCAGGCCCAGCACCGCCCACTCGCCGCCGGTGGAGCCGACCTGGGGCTCCTCCACGGCTCCGAGCATGTATTCTGCGCTGCCGCTGACGGCGGCTTCCAGCTCGCTGCCGCTGACGGCGGCCAGGGCCGGCGCCGGCAGGCTCAGGGCCAGGCACAGGGCCAGCAGCAGTGGCGAAAGCTTTCGGTTTATTTTCATGGGGCGGTTCCTCCTGATTACAACTGATTTAACGAGAATTCCCATATACATCCACAACTGCTGTCAGTGATCTCAGGATAACAGCTGATACATCTGCAGGAAATCCTGTCGTCTATGGTCCTTGCAAAGCCGCTGTATTCGATTTCTCCCACAGGTTTGCATGGGTGCCATTCCATCCCTTTGCGGCTTCTGGCGGTCTGAACTCTGCAATCCAACGTTTTAAAGACGAGCTTGTTATCTTCTCTTATATATTCCTGTTGATTGATATTGGAATACAGCCTTAATTTTAAAGCGGCTTCCAGTCCTTCAAGTCCCGGATGGTCGGGCAAACCCAGGAATTTCTTAATGCGGTTGGCTTCTATTACTGTAAATTGCGCCCACATCTCTTTATCATGCTCCATGGCTTCGTCCATACCGCGCTTTTTCTCTACGGCCTGAAACCAAAGTCCATCGACTGCCAACCATTCCTTTGCATATATTTCAATCAGTTCAAGAAGCTCGTCCCGCGACAATCTGTCGAGTTCTTTGTTCATAATTCATCTCCTTCTCGTCTATTTACCGGCAGGCCCCTGGTTTTATCCGTCATCAGCAGCGTCCGCAGGGTCAGCAGCAGCAGGTTTATGTCCAGAAGGGCATTGCTGCGCTCTATGTACATAATGTCCATGAGCAGCTTGTCTGCGGGGGAGGTGGTGTAATTCCCGTAAATCTGGGCGTAGCCCGTGATCCCCGCTTTCATTTTGAGGCGGCAGGAAAATTCCGGCAGCGTTTTTTCATATTCCGCCGCGATGGCCGGGCACTCGGGCCGGGGCCCTACCAGGGACATGTCCCCCCGGAGCACGTTGAACAGCTGCGGCAGCTCGTCTATCCTGGTTTTACGCAGGATGCGGCCCACCCCGGTCACCCGCCGGTCGTTTTCCGCCGCCAGCCGCTGTCCTTCTCTCTCTGCGTCTGTCACCATGGACCGGAACTTATAGATGCGAAAGACCTTCCCGTCTCTGGTCAGCCGTTCCTGGCGGAAAAACACAGGGCCGCCGTCCCCTGCTTTTATGGCCAGGGCCGCAAGCAGCAGAAGGGGCGAGGTGATTACCAGCCCTGCGGCGGCTCCGAGAAGGTCCATTCCCCGCTTCACCGCCCGGCCTTCCAGGGTCAGATGATGGGCCGTGCTGCGCAGGAGCGGCGTATCCACCGAATGGGTCACCTTGGCCCGGTTTACGATCACATCTGTTAACGTGGGCGCCAGGAACAGCTGGATGTTCTGATGAAAGCACATCTGCACCAGCCGCCTTTTCTGTTCCTCGTCTTTTACGAGCAGGAGCGCCGCATCGTAGTCCCGGAGCCGTTCCCGGACGGCGTCCTCTCCGTCCTCTGTGCCGATCTGCCCGCATATGTCATACTTCTCCGGGATGCCGTTCAGCTTCTTTGCGATCTCCCGGCCCCCCCGGCTGTGACTGTCGCAGACCAGCAGCATCCGCAGGGGCGGGACCAATTTAAAGTATATCCGATTTGCCAGAAGATTCCAAGCCGCCACCAGCAGCCATTGGCCCGGCACGAGGAGAAGCAGCGGCCGGAACTCCAGCAGCTCGTATTGCAGCAGGGACATGGGGAAATACACGATCACGGCGGTCATCAGCACGGAAATGCACTGGGCTGCGATCACTTCCGTCAGCCGGGCTTCCCCCAGGGTGTGGCCTTTCAGTGACAGAACGCACAGCAGCAGGACCGCTCCGTACATGATGGTGAGCATGTAGTTTCCCCGCCGGAAAAAGGGCATGTGGAGATAGGGGTTATAGCACTGCACCCATACCTGATAAAAGGCTGCGCAGAGCAGAAGCAGTCCTATGCTGATCAACAATATCCGAAGGCTCTTTTCATAGCTGCGATTCATGCGTTTTCCCTGCTTCTCCTCATCTCGTTCCCGTCGCTGCCGGTCTTTAAGATTTTAGCATATGACGGTACAAGTATGCAAGCCCGGGAGTGTGTATGAGCGCAAGAGCCTGGGGCGAAGGTTACTATTCCATAGGGCGCCAGGGGGGCGGTTTGCCGGACTG
>JAUNBO010000196.1 GCA_030527065.1 Bacillota bacterium
GATTTCTCCGCCCATGGCCTCCGCCACGGCTCTGGCAGGGATCAGCATCCGCCCGTCCAGGATCAGAGGGCTTGTCCCCTGCTCATCTATGAGCAGCCCTATTCCCTGGACCGACATCAGAGGGTTGTCCATCTGCAAGGCCACCACGTTCCCCTCCGCCTGGCTGTCCGGCACGGGGGCGGTCCAGTGCACTCCGTAACGCTCCCGGTAAACGCTCAGGTCCAATTGATAAAGATAGTAGACCTGTGAACCGCTCCCCCAGTTTTTGATCTGGGCCCAGGTGTAGGTCCGTTTCCCTTCCTTGGTGGTATAGAGCCAGTCGTAACCGGTAACGGAACCGGCGTTGATCTCCGTTATGACAAAGGAGTGCTTGCCCTCCACCCGGAGAATGTCGCCGGGCCGGGCGTAGGTCTGTATATAATTCCCCAGATTGGCGTAATCCGTGGATTTCGGCGTGGTGCTGCACTGGGCGCTGTAAACGTCGTAGCCGAACACGTTTTTCCATACATAATTCACAAAGGCATGGCATTGACGGGCCTTGCCTCCGCTGTAATTCGCCAGGGCATTTTTTCCGGTATAAGGATCCGCATAGTCTTCTATGGCCTGGACCACCTTTTCATAGGTGGCGTCCATATCTATCGTAACGCCGTAGGCGGGCCCGCTCCAGGGCAGGACCACCGCCGCCGCCAGAAACAACACAATGAGTCTTTTTCCCTGCTTCATCTATCTGCCCTGCTTTCTCTCCTGCTTCATCTGCGGCCTCAGCCGGAACGGAAAATGTCGTATCCTTCCTGCGACAACAAAGACCCGGCTTTGCCGCTCCCTCTACTGGCATACAATCTATGACTGATTCGCCAACAACTGATGCGCCCCTGCGGGCCGGGGCCCGGCCCCGCCAGTATTATATACCGGCCTTCCGCCCCTTTGCAAGGGCCCGTTTTTTCTCACGGACGGCGCTTTCTTCTTCAACGCCCCGGTATTTCAAGGGTTTTCTGCCGTTGCCCCGTCCGTGTGATTTTTTTGTGAAATCTTCGACAAGCGATAGGAAATGTGGTATGATACCCTTGTTTGAATACAAAACTAAAGGAAAGGACACCCAATCAAATGATGAAAAAAATTGCCCTGGCGACGCTCATTCTGTCATTGGCCGCCCTCACCCTGGGCTGCGGCGGCGAGGAAGCCACAACAGGGGAAAGCTACGCAGATTACGACCTGAGCCAGTATGTGGAGCTGGGCCAGTACACCGGCATAGAGGTGGAAGTGGTCCCGGCGGAAGTGACTGAGGATGAATTGCAGACGGAGATCGACAACATCCTGAGCCAGAACGCCGTTCACGAGGAGATCACCACCGGCACCGTCGCCGAAGGGGATACGGTGAACATCGACTACGAAGGAAAAATCGACGGCGTGGCCTTCGATGGCGGCACCGACCAGGGCTATGAGCTCACCATAGGCTCCGGCTCATTTATCGAAGGCTTCGAGGAAGGCCTTATCGGCGTGGCCGTAGGCGATACGGTGGACATAGAGCTGACCTTCCCGGACCCCTATGAGTTGAATGCGGAGCTTGCAGGACAGCCTGCGGTCTTTACCGTCACCGTCAATTCCATCTGCGTGGACACGCCGCCCGACTACACCGATGAATTTGTCCAGAGCATTTCCGAATATGCCACCACGGCGGAGCATACGGAATATGTCCGGGCCTATTTGCTGGAAAGTGCGGAGGCTGCGTCCCTCACCGACAAGCAGAACGCCGTCTGGAACGCCATCCTGGAAAACTCCACCATCCTGGAATATCCCCAGGCCCAGGTGGACCTGCAGGTGGAGGAAGCCACCGCTTATTACGAGCAGATGGCCACCGCCTATTACAGCACGGATCTGGAGACCATGGTGACCAGCTACATGCAGATGACCATGGAGGATTTTGAAGGCTATGTGCTGGAAGAGGCCCAGAGCGCCGTGGCCAACAGCCTGATTTTCTACGCCATCGCCGAGGCGGAAGGCATAGAGCTGAGCCAGGAGGACTACGACAACGGCATCGTCAGCTACCTGGAAGAGTTTGGTTTCGCAGACGCCGACGCCTTCGAGACCCAGTACGGCTCCAGCTTTGAAGAGTTCTTCGGCGAAGACGCCATAAGAGAAAGCCTGCTCTGGGAAAAGGTCCTCAATTTTGTCACCGATTCCGCAGTGGAAATCTAAGCCCTGGGGCTCCGGGAGAAAAAGACCGCTTCGAAGTTCTGCTGCCATTAGCCTGTCCCATTTGCGGAGCAAATGGCTGGCGGATTTGTGCAAAGGATTCGCAAATCTTTGATTTGCAGAATTCTACTGCTCTTCGTTGGCGGAGCAATAG
>JAUNBO010000032.1:0-4632 GCA_030527065.1 Bacillota bacterium
CTTTACAGATCTGCCCCGGGACCATTGGGCGTTCCCCGCCGTCAGTGAAATGGCGGCGGCGGGCATTGTGGAAGGCTATCCCGACGGCAGCTTCCGCCCCGGAGGCACGGTGACCTGCGGAGAATTCATAAAGATGACGGCGGCGGTCTGCGGCGGTGTTTTCGCAGAAGCGGGAGCCGGAGAGCACTGGGCTCTGCCCTTCTATCAGGAAGGCCTGTCCAAAGGCTGGTACAGCTCCTGGGACCTGGCCCGGGAACAGCTGGATCTGCCCGTTTCCAGGGCCCTTATGGCCCTTACCCTCAGCGGCGCCATGGGAGACGGCTTTGAGCTCCGGGAGGACTACGACGCCTTGCTGGATTCCATAACCGACGTGGACAGCGGCGCCCTTTATGAGTATGAGATCCTCCGGGCGTACGGCGCAGGGCTCCTCACCGGCTATCCCGACGGCAGCTTCCGCCCCCAGGGCACCCTTACCCGGGCGGAGGCCGCCACGGCAGTCTGGCGTCTGGCAGCCCTGCTTCCGGAAGCAGCAGCAGAGGCCGCCGTTACGGAAGCCGCTATCACGGAGGCCGCCATCGAGGAAACCCCGGAAGCCCCCGCCAGCGGCGTCATTTTCAGCGAATCCACAGAGGAACGGGGCTATTACCGCTGGGACTATGCGGAGGGAGACCGCCTGCAATACAACCCCTACGGCTTCCCCGACGGCACGGCGGCCTTCACTTACTATATCATCTCCGAGGACACCGCCGCCCAGCAGAGCCGCCTGAAAAAAATGCTGGCGGAAGAGCTTCCCGATATGGAGGACGCCGCCCTGGAAAATTTCCTGCGCTTTATAGAGAAGGGCCACGGAAAATATGAGCATGGGATCTTCTTTGAGCACTACGGAGAGCGGGGGGTCCTGATGAATCTGGCGGGAGACCACGGCAGCGTCTATATTTATCCCCCGGGCTACAGCAGCGAATACTGGGAGCCGGGCGAGCAATTTTTTTAGCGGCATTTTAAAAGGGGAAAAGGGGGAAAAGAGATGAGAAGAAACAGGATCGCAAGAAGGAAATACCGCCGCTTCCGGCTCTGGGGGCTGCTGCTGGCGGCTTTGCTGCTTTTCGGCCTTCCGGCAGGAGAAAAAGGGGCCCCGGAGGTCTATGCCCTTTCCGCCGAAGAGGCCAGAGCCGTGGCGGAAGGCCTGACAGACGAAACAGCCAGGGCGGAGATCCTTCAGGCCCTGGACCAGGGGGCGGAGGTCACCTATACCTATGACGGCCAGGGGCAGGTAACGGCCTACCGCATCGTTCTGGAAGAGGTGGCCAAATACTTCAACGAGCTCAGCGAGGAAGAAAAGACCACGGTGCTCCAGGGACTTCTGGACAGAAAGGAGATCCCCTATGCCATTACGGTAAAGGGCGTTTCCTACCCTTTGAGCACTTACCACTGGAATTCCCGGGGCGTCATCTGCTACGGGGACGTCGTTACGGTCAACCGGCTGGTGCAGGCCACCAGTTCTCCCAACTATGACAGCGCCACAGGCCAGTGGCGCTATCTGGGCTTCGATCTCAACGGCGGCCTCTACGGCAACGACGATTTCCCCCGGGATTCCGACTCCGGCACCCCCGCCTGGGAAAAGGACTGGCTCACCCGGAACGCCATTCTCTCCAATGGCACCGCCACCGGCTATCTGGGCTCCTTCACCCTGAACAGCAGCTTTTCCTCCGCCGATGAGGCGGCCACCGCCCGGCTTTTCTTAAAAGAAAACAAGCAGTGGGAACGGGCGGGGCTGGATGTGGCCTACATTCTGGAGCACTTCTACTTCAACGGGGTGGTGACAGACAGCGGCCTCACCCAGGGCCAGTTCGTAGGGGTCCATGTGAACAGCTACGGCATCTGGTATCAGAACTTCACCGTGGAGCAGAAGCTGCCGCAGTTTGTGGTGACAGAAGGCTATGTGAAAACCGGGACCCTGGACGGGACGGAGCCGCCGGAGGCCGGCGCCGAAGAAGAGCTTCTTCCTGAAGAGCCTCTGGAGATGAGCGGAGAAGCCATTCTGGAAATTCCCGCCTTCGCCTACGAAGGGCACCCTGTCCTGGCCGTGGACAAAAGCCTCTTTGAGGTGGAGGGAAACAGCTATTCCGCCGCCCGCATGTACGGGGAAAAGCTGGCCCGCAACAAGTTCAGCATCCTTCAGGAGGACGCAGGGACCGTGACCCGGGCCGGCGATACCAGGAGCCAGTTCTGCTTCCACGAAAGCGGGAATTACACCGCCCGGCTCCAGGTGACTCTGGACAACGGAGAAAAGCTTTATGACAGCAGCCCCGTGGAAGTGGGGCCCGCTCCGGCCCTGGAGGCAAGCCTGGGAGGCGTGCAGAAGGAAAACCGGAAGCAGCTCCTCTTCATTTCCGCCGCCACGCACCCGGACTATCCCGTGGAAGAGCTCTGGGCGGAGATCTTCTGCCCCACAACAGGGGAAAGGGTCCGCCTGGTCCACCGGACAGACGGGGGCAAAAACAGCCTGGAGAATACGGCGGGTATAAAGACCCGGCCCATAGAAGCCGGCCCTTCTTCTGAGCTTTACACCCGCTGCACCCTTTCTTTTCTGACGAAAAACACAGAGGAGGAGCTTTACGAATACCGGGTCTTTGTCCGGGACAGCCGGGGGCATACGGATGAGCTCAGCGGAAGCTTTATAGTGGCGCCGGACCTGCCCCCGGAAGCCGCCATCGATATGGACGGCGCTTTCCTGCGGGAGGCCGGCAGCGACGCCGCCCTGGCAGAGGCCGCAGACGCCACCGTCACCGACGGAGACCAGGTGGAAAGAAGCTGGTCCCTGGCCCTGCTCCCGGCAGGGACCACACCGGGAGCCCTTGCCTTCAGCAGCCCTGCCGCACTCTCCCTTTCCTATACGCCCCTGGAGCAGGCTCCGGGCTTCACGGACCTTTCCATGTCCTCCGGCCAGCTGCAAAGAGTGGGCTTTGAAAAGGAAGGGGTGGGGGCTTTCGCCCTGGGCCTGAAGGTAAAAGAGGTCTGGACGGAGGCCACCCTGGAAGAATACGTAACGGAAGAGGACTATAAGACGGGCTCCGCAGAGGCTTTTTCCCAGGTCATAAACATTGCCCCCAAGGTCAGCCTGGAGCCTCTTCAATACCAGAGCGCCGGCGTCCTCCTGCTGGGGGCCGGGGAAGAGGAAACCGCCCTACTGGAGGAAAGCATCCCTCTTTTGCGGCAGCATATGCTGGAAAACAATGTGGACGCCCGCCTCACCGCCGCCCGGCTCCTTCCCCGGGCCTCCGATCTGGAAGAAGGCGCAGAGCAGACCCCAAAACAGAACTTTTCCGTCAGGGAGCCCTTCGGCTATGAAGGAGGCTGGACCCTTTGGGCCGGGGACTGCTTCTTCCTGGACGACAGCCGCCTCTATACCATCCAGGCCTCCTGGCCCGCCACGGGCCTGGCCGCTCTGCCCGCCTCTCCCTACACCATCACCGCCCGGGACGCCTTTTCCGGCAGCGTCCTCTGGACCTATACCTTTGACGATAGCACTCTCCCCCTGAACCACAGGCAAGCGTCCTGGAGCGGCAGCCGCAGCCGCTTTGCCGGAGATGAAAGCGGACGTTTCCTTTTCTTCCGCAGCGGCAAGGGGCAGACACTGGTCCTCTCCGCCTCCAACGGCGCCTTCCAGACCGTTCTGCCTCTGGAGCTGGGGGACTGCAATTACACAGGGGAAAACAGCATTTACAGCCTGCGGGGGGACGGGATCTGGCGCATCCGCCTTCATGGCGGCCAGTGCACTCAGATCTACAGCGGGGAAATCAGCGGGCAGGGGGCCCGGCTCCTGGGCGGGGAGCTGCATTTCCTGGTAAAGAAGGCGGACGGCCTCTACCGGGGGCGTTTCCACCCTGTCACGGAAACCCTGGAGCTGGAAAAGCTTATGGACGCCGTTGACGGTTGGAGCGGTCTGTCCTTTACCCTGCTGGGAGCGGATGCGGAGGCCTCTCTCATCGTCCATTCCCTGGATGCAGACCAGAAAGCCCAGGTGCAGGTCTTTTCCGCAGACAACGGGCAAAAGTCCGCCTTTTCCCTTTCCAAGACGTCCGGGGTATCTTCTGCCACAGCCTCCTGCTGGGCCCCGGCCTATAACGAATATGGCGTCTGTGACTGGCTGGTCTCCAGCCGGAGCTTTCACCGCAGCGGCTCCAGCAATTACAGCAACTACGTGGATTTCTACAATGTGGATACCGGCAAGGCCCATTCTGTCAGAGTGGTGAAGAAAAAGAAATACTATACCGGGCATGAGCTGATCTTCGCCAGACAGCTGGGCTCCCGGGTCTACGCTTCCACAGACGGCGTCTGGACCTATGTGCTGAACTACGGCTACGGCGCTTACAGCGAGCGGGCCGCCACCTTCGTTCTGGACCAGAACAGCGGCTCCATCACTTACAGCCAGGGAGGCCCGGGCTTCAATTCTTATGCGGAGTACGGCCATGGCTCCGAGACCGGCGCCGTGATCCATACCGACGACAATTCCTCTGCCCAGATCCAGGGCAGCATCAGCACGGTCATCGGCTGGGAGCAGACGCCCCGGCAGATCCTTTCCCGCTACATCAGCAAATATGCGGACGGGAGCCGGGACCTGAACTGGGTGGC
>JAUNBO010000032.1:4732-7145 GCA_030527065.1 Bacillota bacterium
TTCTGGCAGTATCTCCACGAGCCCTTCAACGACGGGCTCCACCCCCAGGCAGCCCTTTTGCCTTCCGCCGATACGGAAGAGGAAAGGGCCCGGCTCACGGAAGAAGCCTTTGCCGCCGCCCCGGTCCTCTCCCTTTCCATTCCCCGCTTCGATCTTGACGGAAAGTATCTCCTCCGTCACTGGCAGAAGGACGATACCGCCCGCAGCCGGCAGGAGGGAGGCTTCCCCTTCTATGACAAGCTTTCCAACGTGGAGACCCTCACCTTTTATGTGGGGGGAACCGCCTCTGCACCCTGGATCACTCATATCACCACCCGGCCCTCGCCGGTCCGGGACGGCGTTTCCTGGACCGTTTCCGTGGGGGTGGAGGACGAGGAAAAGGATCCCCTTTCCCTGCTGACGGAGGTCTATAAGGACAAGCGCCTTCTTCACAGCCACAGGAAGACCGGGCTTGTCCCCGGCGCCGGCGGCGCCTACCCCGACGTGCTGGTGGAAGGGCTCCCCGCCGCCGCACCCGGCGTCTACGAGATCGTCTGCACGGTCCGTGACGAAACGGGGGCCGGCGTGGATTCCCTGAAATTCACCGTGGTCAGCGAAGGGCGGATCGCCGGCGCCGTATCCCACACGGAGGCCTGGGACCAGAACCGGAAAAAATACAATCTGGCCCGCTTTTCCAAAGAGTACAACGAGGCCGTTTCCTTCGACACTTATACCGCATTGAGCAAGCCCCGGCCCCGCTACGGCAATGTCTTCTGGTCCGGCGAGGAATTCCTTCTGGAAGCCGCCGTGGCAGGCAGCCCCTTTTCCGTTTCTGCCCAGATTGCCGGCACAGCTTATTCTACACCCCTTGCAAATACGGGCAGGAGAAACGACGCCGGCGAGGCTCTTTATTCCGGCTCCCTCTGGGACGAGGCCATGGTGAACCAATGGGGCCGTCAGAGCCCGGAAAGCCTGAGCTTTGTCTTCACCGCCAGATATCCGGAGGATGTGGTAAAGACCCACACGGTTTCGGTGATCCTGGATACGGACACGGATTACTGGCAGCTCCACCGTCTCTGGTAGGGGTCCAGGGCACTGGCTATTCGATGCCCCATTGGCCGAAGAAGCTTTCACTGCTTTTATCCGGCGGACGAAGGATGCGCTTCAGGTTCCAGAGGACCTCCGGGTCTCCGCCGGGAACGATGTAATTGATCCCCTCGGTACAGGAAAGGGTGGCCTCAAAGCCCAGCTCCTTCAGGTACTGAACGGAATCCTCATTGAAGAAGCCGAAGGGGTAGGCAAAGGTGGTGGCGGCCTGCCCCAGCTCTTCAAGGAAACGGTCCTGGAGAAAGCCCACGTCGGAGGACAGCACCTGGCGGTACACCTGGGCGCTTTCCCCCTGCTTCTGGCGTATCCCCTTGCGCCCCTGGTCGTAGGTGTGCAGGTCGTAGCTGTGATTCTGTATTTCCGCAAAGCCGGAAGCCTGCATTTCCCGCAGCTGCGTCCAGGTCATGTGGGAATAGGTGGCATGGTTGGCGTCGGCGCTGTCCCGGCTGAATTCCTCTGTAGAGGAGCCTATCACGTTGAACACGCCTTTCATTTCGTATTGACGCAGCAGGGGGTAGGCGTACAGGTAGTTGTTGTAATAGCCGTCGTCAAAGGTAAGGACGACAGGTTTTTCCGGCAGGGGGAGGCCTTCCTTCACGCAGGCCAGGAGCTCCTTCATGAAAACAGTGGTATAGCCCCGCTCCTTCAGATATTGAAGATCCGACTCCAGGAGAGAAGGGGAAATGACAAACTGATTCTGCATGGACGGGTCTTTCAGAAAGCCGTGGTACATGAGGATGGGGACGGCGGTGCTGTCCTCCGGGGCCAGGGACCGGGCCGCCGCCGCTGCCGCCGCCGCCTGTTCTTCCTCCGGCAGGCCTTGCCCCCAGGCGTTTTCTTCCGAAAAGCTCCCGCTGCGGCGGTACATTTCGGTCTCCGGGTCCTTTTCCACTGCGGAACGGTGCCGGGACAGGAGCTTCGTGATGGCATACAGGTCCACCCAGATCTGATTGGGGCTGTCCTTGGCCCCCTCGTCAAAGATCAGCTGCATCCCATAGTGAAGATGAGGCGTATCGATGTTGTTGACGTTTTCCTTTATGCTGTAGCCGGTCTGCCCCGAATAGCCGATCACGTCTCCGGCGGCGACGGCCTTCCCCACATAGAGCCCCGGGGCGTAGGGCGTGCCCTTCCGCAGATGGGCGTAATAGTAGTAGCGCTTGCCGTCCAGGCTCCGTATGCCGATGCGCCAGCCTCCGTATTGGTTCCAGCCCAGGGCCTCCACAATGCCGCTTTCCACCGCCACCACGGGAGTCCCGGTGGAGACCAGCAGGTCATGGCCGAAATGGAGGCGGCTGTAGCCGTAGCTGCGGCTGGCGCCGAAATCGTC